>CAJTZQ010000035.1:31734-37091 GCA_910583795.1 uncultured Muribaculaceae bacterium | reverse complement strand
TCAATTTTTCCAAAAGAGCCTGATATGTTCATTTATTTTTCTGAATTACTTATTAATTAGTAATTGGTGAATTGCTAAATTACTAATTACTAATTACTAAATACTAATTAAATTAACATCAAGCACATGAAAAAGATATTTTTAATTTTGTTTCTCTCTCTATTTTCCCTCCCTATCGCTGCACAGTATGATGCCGATACCGAAAACGGAGTCGTGTCTTTCGCCGGCAGAAAGGGGTTTATCTGGGAAAGCAAGAACGGAAAGTTCGAGTTCAAGCCTTATCTGATGGTCCAGACCGGGCTTGATATCAATTATTACGACAGCGAAGGTCTTGATCCGGCTTATAATCAGGACCATGTTCATAACACCGGTTTCAATATCCCTTACGCCGTATTGGGTTTCACAGGACGTGCGTTCGGTTTTATCACATATAATCTTTCAATCAATGCCGCCGCTTCAGGGGATGCCCTTCTGCAACAGGCATGGGCGGACATGAAATTGCGTGATGAGTTCGGTGTAAAAGTGGGTAAGTTCAAGACTCCTTTCACCCATGCCACCCTCACCACTCTCGGGGAAACCCTCTTCCCTACCCTCCCCGTGTCTCTCACGGCTCCTGTAATCATGCCGCATTCCCTCAACGCCGTGACACCCTCGATGATGACCGGTTTTGACCTTGGGGTAGAGATACACGGTCTTGTGAAGAATAAGTGGGGATATGAAGTGGGAATCTTTAATGGAACCGGAGCCGCCACCAACAGCGCTACAAAGACCTTCAGCGACGACTGGCATATCCCCTCCCTGCTTTATGCCGCACGTTTTACATTCCAGCCTAAAGGGGTGATGCCCGCCACCCAGGGTAATCCCAACCAACTTGATCTTGACAAACTGCTTGTTGGTGTGTCGGCTTCAATGAATGTGGAGAGTGAAAATGAAAGCACCAACGATTTCCGTGCCGGTCTTGAGCTTGCATGGATGCACAACAGACTGTATCTTGCAGGTGAGGCATACTATATGCATGTAGGATTTACAAAACGCCAGAAGATAGACGAGTCTTTTAATTATATGGGAGGATATGTCCAGGCAGGTTATTTTGTGACCGATCGTCTGCAGCCTGCTTTGCGTTATGATTTCCTTGACCGTAACGGATTGGACAAAGGTGGTTTCCTGAACATGCCTGCCGTTGGTCTAAACTATTATTTCAAGGGCGTCAATCTTAAGCTTCAGGCGATGTATCGCTATATCGGCAGAACCGGTCACAAGACTCAACTTGACCGCGACAACGACGACCTCGGTCTTGCCCAGCATAACGGTACCCTTCAGATTCAATACACATTCTGATGCATACTTCTGGTTTATTTAAACTCGCCGTGGCAATAGCTGCAACAGCGATTGCCACAGGTTGCGACGACGGAAAGATCTATCCATCGGATGCAGATCTTAGCGGTGACAACGGTATCAGTGTGGTTATGACCGGCACCATAACCGGGGCGGGAAATTCATACGAATCGGGCTATACCCTTGCGTTGGCTGCGTTTAACGAAGGAAATGAGTTTGCCGTGGCGTCGAAGACGGTGGGAGACGGGTCTGAAACCATTGAATTGACGAACGTCTCTCCGACAGTTAACAGCATTGAGCTTTGTGTTATAAATTCGTTGCGTAAAAGGATACTTACGTTGGCTTACGTTGCAGTGGATGGCTCGGCAGGCGACAGGGTTGTTTTTGACATCGGAGATGTTGATGCCTCCCCTTTTTCAGTGATAAACCGTGAAATATTCAGCACGACATGCGTGCAATGTCACGGTGCCACCGGGCATGCCGCTGCCGGGCTGGATCTTCAGCCTGACAAGGCGTACGAAATGTTGGTCAATGTCCCGTCTACAGTGGTCGACGGTATGAGGCGTGTGGCTGCCGGCGATGCAAGCGCATCAACCCTATGGCAGGCGGTCGCCACCGATGTCTCTTCAACATGGAATTTCCATCATAATAATCTCCTCACGCCCGATCAATCGGCATTTATTGAAAACTGGATAAACAATTCACAAAATGATTAAAGTAAAGGATCTGGTCTCTGCAAACGGCGGGCGCGAGATTCATGCTATAATTACCGTAGACCGCCCTACACTTGGCTTCAACGATCAGCTGCGCGAAGTGGAGCACGAATTGCAGGCATTACTGCGCGATGAGGCAAAGGGAATGTCGCCTGTCTTTATGAGATGGTTTCTGAGTGATGCCGCGAATCAGGCGCATGCCATCTCGAAAGAATATAATTGTGCTATGTCGATAGTGGAGCAGGCTCCGCTCGATTTCACTAAAGTGGCGCTTTGGGTATGGCTTATGGAGGATGTGGAGGTTAATGCATTGCCTGACGGGGCTTTTGCCGTGACCCACGGTCAATTTACCCATATTTTTGAAGGTAGTCGTTGCCGCCCGGGAGAGGATTCTCATCATGCCACCTATGACATGCTCTCCAATTCAGAGAAGAGGCTGCATGAGTTTGGAGGTAGCCTTATTGACAATTGTGTGCGCACCTGGTTTTTTGTGCAGAATGTGGATGTAAACTATGGTGGAGTTGTGAGCGGAAGAAATGCACTCTTCAACGAGTGCGGACTTACACGCCATACCCGGTTTATTGCCAGCACGGGCATCGGCGGTCGTCATGCCGATAAAAACGCTACCGTACAAATGGATTCTTATTCTGTAAAAGGGTTGCGCAAGGGTCAGATGAAGATGGTGAACGCTCCTGAATATCTTAATCCCACCTACGAATACGGGGTGGCATTCGAACGTGCCACGAGTGTGGACTATGGCGACCGTCGTCATGTGTTCATCTCCGGGACCGCCAGCATCGACAATAAGGGTGAAGTGGTTTGGGAAGGTGATATACGCCGCCAGACACTAAGGATGTGGACTAATGTGGAAGCGCTTTTGAAAGCTGCCGGATGCGGTTGGGAAGATGTGGGGCAGATGCTTGTCTATCTTCGTGACCCTGCGGATTCGATAGTGGTCAGGGAAATGTTTGATGAACGCTTCCCGGATACTCCCCGTGTTATCCTTTTGGCGCCGGTGTGTCGTCCGGGATGGCTGATCGAGATGGAATGCATGGCTATGAAACCGGTCACCACGGCGTTGCCGGAGTTTTGAATAATTCATAATGCATAATCTTAGAATCAATTCATAATGCATAATTATTTGTAATTTTGTAGTTGGGATTCTGCATTAGATTCATGCATTTTGAAAATTATGAATTATGAATTATGCATTATGCATTGAACCAAGCATTATGCATTGAACCAAGCATTATGCATTGAATTGAGCATTATGCATTATAAATTATGCATTGAACCAAGCATTATGAATTGAATTAAGTATGATACTCAAATATACTGCCTTGACAGCTTACATAGGAGTGACGGTTTCTTTAGGTGTCGCCACATTCATATCTTCGTCGGTTTATGGTTCGCTCTGGTTTTTCTTTTTATGGGGACTGTTTGCTGTGGTTTTGATCGTGGCTATGATCATGTCGAAAATGTGGCGCAACGGCGGGGCTTTTCTCTTGCATCTGTCGTTTATTGCAATGCTTGGAGGAGGTTTGCTCACATGGCTTACCCAAGAGAGAGGGCGTGTCAAAATAGAACCCGGGGAAAAGGTCTCCACCTTTATATCTGAAGAAGGGGTGTCATTTAATCTTCCATATCCAATCTCATTGGAGAAATTCGAAATTTTATATTATCCCGGAGGTGAGGTGCCACGCGATTATGTATCATGTCTTCGTTTTGATGATGGGAGACTGGAGACTGTGTCGATGAACCGTATTGTGGATCTTGAAGGCTATCGTCTTTGCCAGGCATCTTATGGGAGCGATGGCTCGACAGTGCTGTCGGTGAATCATGATCCCTACGGGATACCGTTGTCATATGCGGGATATGTGCTTTTTGCCCTTGGGGGTGGATGGTTGCTTGTGGCGCGTCGCGGTCGCTTCCGGACTCTTCTCCGCACTCTCGTTGTGGTGCCCTTTCTTTTAGCATCGGCTTTGCCGGCTGATGCAGCTCCACATGAGTCTTTCTCGAAGATTGCAGGAGTGCCGAAGTCAACGGCAGATTCCCTACGTCGGCAGCAGGTGGTGTATGAGGGCAGCATAGTCACGTTCAACACTCTTGCCCGTGATATGGTGACCAAACTCTATGGGAAACCAAGGTTTCGCGGACTCACACCCGAACAGACCGTGCTTTCATTCCGGCTTTTCCCCGATGAGTGGAAAAATCAGCCTTTAATACGTATAAAAGATAAGATTCTCCGTGAGTCAATAGGTGTAAAAGGGGAATATGCTTCTTTCTCCGATTTATTTGATTCTGTCGGCAATTACCGTATTTCCGCACTTTATTACAATCTTGGCGACCGCCATCATAGGGCTGTAGAAGACCTTGACGAGAAGGCAGGGATAATACTCACCCTCCTTTCCGGAGAGCTTATAGTTGCAGCTCCTGAAGATTCATTGTCGGAGAGCCGCGTGAATCTCGAACTGCTTTATAATTCACTTCCGTTGGGAACCATGATATTCGCCCTGCTTTTTTCTGCATTTGTTTTGTCTGCAATTGCGTTGGTTGTGAGGGGATATGGAAAATGGATAAGCATGATCCCTGTCGGGATACTTTGCCTTGCCCTGGTTGCTTCTGTAGCTAATTTTATAATGCAATGGATATTGTCGGATCGGTTTCCTGTGGCAAATACTTATGAGACTTTGCAGTTTGTGGTGCTTGTGCTGGAGGTGCTTTCGTTGCTTGTTGCGCGTAGAGGAGGAATGCTGTTCTCGTTGTCAGTGCTCGGGAGCGGCTCATTGGCGTTTGTGGCTCACCTTATTGAAATGAATCCTGTCGTGACTCCGCTGATGCCTGTGCTGCATTCCCCGTGGCTTTCTCTTCATGTGTCGCTCGTGATGACGTCGTATGCCCTTTTATGCTTCACATTTGTGACATCGTTGACGGCGATGGTGGTGGGTGATAAAGACGGGAAATACCATCGTCTGTCGCTTACCTTGCTGTATCCGGGGACCTGGCTTCTTGGACTGGGGATATTTTCAGGTGCTGTATGGGCTAACGTAAGCTGGGGGCAGTATTGGAGCTGGGACCCCAAGGAGACTTGGGCGCTCATAACGCTTTTTGTATATGCACTCCCCCTCCACCGAAGTTTCCTCCGTAGTCCCCGCGCCTTTCATATCTATCTTCTTTTCGCCATCCTCTCCATCGCCATGACTTATTTCGGCGTCAACTACATGAACTCCCTACACGCCTATGGCAATTAGAGAAAATTGCTTCCGAATCGCTTCGCCGGCTGGCAAATATGGCTTTGAGAATCGCCCC
>CAJTZQ010000035.1:0-31634 GCA_910583795.1 uncultured Muribaculaceae bacterium | reverse complement strand
GCCGGTTGGCAAATATGGCTTCGGGAATCGCCCCGCCGGTTGGCAAATATGGCTTCGGGAATCGCCCCGCCGGTTGGCAAATATGGCTTTGAGAATCGCCCCGCCGGGGCGATCACAGGACAAAAAAAGCGGCTCCTTGCCATATTGCCCTCCGCTTCGCTTCGATTGGGGCGCCCATATGGCTTTCGATAGTTTTTGCTTTGATCCGGGGGCTGCCTGCTTTATGTGGAAGTGGCTTTTTTTGTTGTGTGATCGGCCCATAGGGGCGATTCTCAAAAGTCTTAGTGGATTATACGCAAATTTTCGTTAGGAACGCACGTAATCTTTTTGGCAAGTTCGTTAAGGAGGATTGCACGAGGCTTTGTCATGTGTTGATCATATTTGATAATTTCTTGGTTGAGAGAAATTATAAGAAATCTCCCCTCGGCACAAAGATAAAATCTTTTCTTCTCCGGCTTTTCTTTATGTAGAAGCGGATTTTCTACTATTTGGATGATCTTTCCATTAGAGGCGATGGCGCTTTCTAAGATCTTCTTTTCTTCTGGATGAATAAATGCTGAGACAATTACAGATTCTTTTTCAATTTCTTCAATACATCTCTTGCGCCACTCCTCTTTTTGCTTGATTGAAAATGCTGAACTGTATTTAACCCAAAACCGCTGTGGAGTGGAGAGGAGGAAATGATTGCCGTATATGTGGTGGGATTCGTCATGTTTTATCTGTATTTGTGCATGTTGAAAATATTCTGGATAGGATTGTTTTATCAACAATCGTTTTGGATTTTCAGATATATAGTGAAACCAGTTATTCAATTGGTTTGCCTGTGTCAGAATACGGTCATTATATCCTTCTGCGAAAACCGGGACATGACAGATTGTGCAATTAGCATTCCGCATCCAATTCTCTTGCGTACATGCGCTTTTGATACTATTGATGTAGAATCCCAGATGTTCGGGTGTTTCTTTTGTTACAGACAATATGAAATGCATGTGATCAGGCATGATGACATATTTGAGTAGTCGTATGTAGGGATATTTGGCTATGGTTATCTTGAATGCCCTCGATATCGCCATACCCGTTGGCAAGAGCTTTGGGTAAATGGGTTCAGGCATCGTTAACATGCCTGTGTCAAGATGAGATAAATTGCTTTGATCCGGATGCTTTGATAATGTTATCATGTAATTGCAAGGCGACTTGTAGTCGTGCCACAGTGCTCGTCGGAGATATGAATGAGATATTGGTTTATACCAAACCGGAAGTTGGGAATCCAGATCCATTGAGGAAAGAAATTTGATTATACTGCCAAAATTATGATAAAAAGATCAGGATGCCAAATTTTTGGGATAGAAAAATCTGATTAACTCACGCAGGGATCACGCCGGCTGTTAGCAATGGCGGCTTCGGGAATCGCCCCGGCGGCTGGCAAATAAGGCTTCGGGAATCGCCCCGGCGGGGCGATCACAGGACAAAAAAAGCGGCTCCTTGCCATATTGCCCTCCGCTTCGCTTCTGATTTCAGCTCGCGTTTCGCTTCGGATGGAGGCTTGCGCTTCGCTTCTGATTTCAGCTCGCGTTTCGCTTCGGATGGAGGCTTGCGCTTCGCTTCTGATTTCAGCTCGCGTTTCGCTTCGGATGGAGGCTTGCGCTTCGCTTCTGATTTCAGCTTGCGTTTCGCTTCGGATGGAGGCTTTAGGGGAAGCCGCTTTTTTTGTTGTGTGAAAAGCCCAGAGGGCTTTTGTCGTGGTCTTTAATTTGCTTCTGCCATGGCTTTTGCTTCTGTTTGCTTTGTCTCTCAGTCTTGGTTGCGATACCAGTCGTCGGTGGTGAGGGAGTCTTCGGCGATGCCGGTTTCTCCGCCGTAGACTTCGTCGTGCTGCGAACGGTCAAGACCTATCTGCTCGTTTGTCTTTGACACGCGCATCGGGATGATTTTGTCTGTGATCCAATAGAGGGCGTAACTTACTGCGAAAGTATATACGAAAACCATTACCAACACAAGAATATGGTTCCAGAAGAATGTGGAACGGGAAACCATCTCGGGATCTCCCTTGGCAAAGAAATCATAGGCGAATACCCCTGTCAATACCGTGCCTATTATGCCGCCAAGTCCGTGAGTGGGAAAGACGTCGAGAGCGTCGTCAAGCATTTTTCCATAGCTTTTCCAGCTGCATGCCATGTTGCAACATATGGTGATTATAAAGGCTATACAGATGCTTTGACCTACCGACACCCATCCTGCACATGGAGTGATCGCCACCAGTCCGACTACTGCACCGATTGCCGCTCCCATTGCCGACGGTTTGTGACCGCGCAATCCGTCGAGAGCGATCCATACCACCATTGCCGTAGCTGCGGCTGTGTTGGTGTTAAGAAATGCAGAAATCGCTATGCCGTCGGCTGCGAGCGATGAACCTCCGTTGAAACCGAACCATCCGAGCCACAGTAAAGCCGCTCCGAGAAGCACAAACGGCACATTTGCCGGTTTTGAATCCGATTTCTCAGTTCTCTTTCCCAAAAACATGGCTCCGGCGAGGGCGGCGATACCTGAAGCGGCATGCACTACGATTCCTCCTGCATAATCATGCACATGCATCATTCCGAAAAGCCCTTCCGGATGCCATGTGCAGTGCGCCAACGGACAATATACCACGATTGTCCAGAGCACCATAAAAAGCAGGTAGCCTGCAAAGTGCACTCTTTCCGCAAACGAGCCCGTGATCAGCGATGGGGTGATGATGGCGAATTTCATCTGAAAAAGTGCGAAAAGGGCGAGAGGTATGGTCGTGGTGGCTATACCTATCTGGCTTAATTCATTTGTTGCATCTGTAACATTGGTGACACCCACATTGTCAAACATAAAGAAATCACCCGGATTCCCTATTACATGCCAGATGTCGTTGCCAAATGCGAGCGAGAAGCCGAATATCACCCACACCACGCTCACCACTCCCATCACAATGAAGCTTTGCAGCATGGTGGAGATCACGTTTTTCGCTCTTACCATTCCTCCATAAAAGAAAGATAGCCCCGGAGTCATCATCAGCACAAATATTGTGGCTGTAATCATCCATGCCACGTTGGCAAATATATGGTCGTTTGCCATGTCGAAGATACCTTCACGCGGTGTTACAAACAGTCCGGCAACGCTTACGCCGAGCATAATCAGGAATACTGCCAACCATCCTGTATTCAATTTTTTTACCTTAAGAAATGCCATAACATTCAGTTTTAAGTGGAACCTATTCAAGAGCGCTTCGTGCTATAGGAAATCAGGGTTAACAGAGATAAGCATAAAAGATATTTTGATTGAAAATTTTATAAAATCAAACAAAATAATATTAAAAAGTGAATTACTCGAGCAATTGAAAATAAATTTGCTGCAAAATTAATCAATATTATAACAATCGAAATTAAAATTTGTGTTAAATAAATGCAAAAATATTATTAATAATTATGGCTTATCCCTAAACAATTTATATCTGTGAGGGATAAGCCATAGATTAAATAGCAAAGCTTCCGGTTTCCCACACGGCGAATCTTATTTAAAAAAATGAGGAGAGAGGAGATCGCGTATGAGAAAAATACGCCGGCGAAGGATTCACATCCGCACCGGCGCGGAAGCTGTGGGAGCTATTCACAATGTGTGAGTGAATAGTAGTGTGAAAATGGTTTAGTTATCTTCGGCAAAACCTGTGTAACGGCGTCCGGTTGCATGCCATACGATAGCATCTTCATCGTCATCGAATTCGATGTCGTATGATATTCCGTCGACAACACGACCGCTTGGAAGAGTGACACTATTAAATGAAATCTTACCGTTGGTGATGCGGACCTTGCAATCGTAAGCCACGTTTTGAGCCCAGCCATCAGTCTGGAATGTCATGGTAGACTGGTCACAAGCTGCTTTCACTTGGAAATCCCAGAATCCTCCTGCATCACTTACCCATATCTCATCCGGCAGGTTTGCCGATGTGTTGAAGGTAAGTGCGTGAGGCGCTGTCCATGAATTAGTTCCGTCTGTGAATGTGATGACCCAGTCGCCGGACATTGCCTGTGTTGCAGTGCCGCCTACATCCTCTTTTTCACATGAAGTGAAAGCCAAAGTAATAAGCGCAATCGCTATATATATAATTCTTTTCATATCAAAACGATTAAAGTTTAGTTACATAAACGTCGAACGGAGTGCCTGCATATCCAACAACCCAATGTAGGGTTTTTGTGGTTGCATCATAACTGCCCGGTTCAAAACTTTCAACACCATTGTCAGGCCATCCGAGACAAGGACTCCAGCTTTCGAGGTTGACTGTTCCATTACCGTCGACACTCAGAACGCCCGGTAAAGCATAGTTTGAGCCATAGCCTCTTCCAAGAGCGTAGTAACCACCGAGAAGGTCGTTGACAGCGTAGCCATTAGATGTCGCCTGAACCTGAATCGGGAAAAATTGACTGCCGACGAATGCCGATCCGTTTCTGTTTGACTGATCATCTGTGGCATAATATCCGGCGATTGGATCGTCAGCGGAATATACAGCTACATAGCGGGTGCTGTTAGCCACGATGCCGTCGGGATTGGTGAAGCCATAGGTGAGCGTATAGAATCCAGGCTGGGGATCAGACAAGTTCATTTGTGTGGACAATACCATCTGGTCTGTCACATCCTCGTTGTTCATTACGATTGTGACACCGGGATCCTGAAATGCCTTGCCAGCCTCCCAGTTCATGTAGGTGTCGCCTTTCATTGTCATCTGGGGGTAGTAGGTCACCCAAGTGGTGTCTTCGGTATCCTTGCTGCAACCGCCCATCATGAGCGCCAGCACGGGAATAGCGAGTGATAATATATATTTCTTCATTGTTTCAGTCTGTTTATTGAAGCATTACTTATTTTGCCCAGAACACCGGAGTCGTGATAGGAACGGGTTTCGGTGTGTTGGGGTTATTATTGCTCGAATTAGACGGATATATCCAACGCTGGATCACTGTGTTGGCGGGAAGCTGTGCATCTCGCTCCCATGAAGGGGTGGTGTAGATTTCTCCGGCAACAAGTGCATCCATATCGATAGTGGCATCCTTGGTGTGTTCAATGATATCATCGCCTGTGGCGCTACCGAATGCAGGATATTTCATGCGGCGGAGCTCGCACCAGCCTTCAAATCCGTTGACCGATGTCAGGTGAAGCCATTTCTGGATACCGATGCACTTAGCCCAGTTGTTCTGGTCGTAAGGCCAAGCCTCGATTACAGTGGCTGCATCTGCTTCGGGAAGACCTGCAGTCTTGGAGAAGGAAGCCTTGATGGCATTCTCATAGTGCTCTTTTGCAGCAGTTGCGGAGCCATAGCGAGCCTCGTATTCAGCTTTGAAGAATTCTATTTCAGCTACAGTGATGAGATAGATGGGGTCGTCATATTTAAGGTTTGCGTTGCTGCATGCTCCGTTGCCGTTATAGCTTGAAGCGAATTCATTGCCGGGATATGTGCCTGACAACCAACCTACATACTTACCATCTTTCTGAGTGAGCCAATAGCGGTTCATACGAGTGTCCTGACCTGCCTCATACACCTTCTGGGTGGCGATGTTAAGCTGGCAATAGGGGGCATGGTTGCCCGTGTCGGTAAACTGACCGTAGAAAGGATTACATTTATATTGCTGATTGGTAAATATTCCGGACCATTTTACATCGGAAGTCGGGAAATTATCTTCTGCAATAAGAGCGGCGAGTTCGCTACGCACATCCTGAACGTTGCTGATACGCATGAGCAGACGGAGTTTAACAGCGTTTGCAATCTGTATCCAAGAAGATGCGGGGGCATTGTTGCCGTTAAACATCAAAGATGTGCAGGTCCCTTTGTTGGGGATGATCGGTTTCGCAAGAGCTTCGTTGAGTTCGGCGAGAATACCTTTATATACATCTTCACCTGTATCCCACTTCGGAGTCTTGTTATTATCGATATCAAGTGCTTCCGAATAGGGGGCGTCGCCGAAGGCATCGACTATCAGCTGCAGAGATGCCACGCGGAGAGTGACAGCGGCAAGATATGTGCCCCAGTCTTCTTCCTGTTCAGATTTTCTCAACACGACATTGAGGTTCTGAAGCACCTTTGCATATACATTTGAATAGCCTGAGTTGCCGGTTTCGTTGGTGACGTCGCCACGGCTGATCTGTCCCCACTGCCAAACGGCGGCTGACTGTGCGAATTGCCATGACTGGAATGCGCCCATATAGTGCCATGTTCCGCCGTAGATATTCATGAAGGCACCTTCGCAGCCCGGGAATATATTGCTTGCGGTGAGCTGTCCTTCTGTCGCTGTATTAGGGTTGTCGTTGATGTCGAGATAGCTGTCGCAGGCAGAAAGCCCTGCTGCAAGTGCTAAAGCGACTCCATATATAATATTCTTTTTCATCTCTGTCTTTTTTTTAGAAGGTAACTCTGAGATTCATACCCACTTCACGGTAAGTCGGGTTAGCTGCAGCCGTACCACCGAAGCCGAGGCTCGAATCGTAGTTGCCGCCGGTGGTTACTTCCGGATCGCCAAACCAGTTGCGCTTGTGAGTGATGGTGAGAAGGTTGTTGCCATAAACAGTAAGGGAGATTTTATCGAGCTTGCATGCCCTTACCCATTTCTCAGGAAGATCCCATGTGAGGGACACGTTGCGAAGCTTTGCATAGCTGCGGTTTATAAGATACTGATAACCGCCGGCTCCGTTTGTGGAATAAGTGTAATAGCTCTGCCATGTGCTTGCTCCACCCTGTGTGCTGTAGATAGGAGTGGTGTTCTCTACATATCCGCCGTGTCCGTCGGAAACAACTGTGTTGGGAAGCACGGTCGGCTGACGGTCATTATAGATTGTGTTGTAGCCGTTACCAGTGAATGTGGCACCTTCACACTGAGCCATGTAGCGGTGGCCGCCGATGCTCATGTCCATCTGCCCGCTAAGGGTGAGACCGAAAGCTGAAATCGATGTATTGACACCGCCTGTCCATTTGGCATTTGTGTCATAACCGGTATATTCGAGCTCGTCGCTAAGTACCGGCATACCGTTTTTGTCGACAATCATCTTGCCATAGTGAGGAGAGTTCTCGTCTTTCACATATTGCGGGATGTAAGACCAGATAGTACCGATAGGCTTGCCAGCCTCAGCATACTGTTGGATAGAACGCTTGCCACCCCAGCCGATACCGGCAAGGTTAACCTTTGTGTCGCCTGATTCTCCGGGAAGAGAAAGCACCTTGTTGCGGTTGAGCGCCCAGTTAAGACCGATGTCCCAGCGAACTTTAGAAGTGCGTACCGGAGTTACGTTGACCATAAGTTCGACACCACGGTTACGGACTTTACCGAAGTTTACATACTGATAGTAGTGGCCGGTTGCGTCCTCTATACGGAGAGGAAGGATCTGACCGTCTGTGATACGGTTGTAGTAGGCCGCATCGATTTCGAGTCGGTTGTCGAAGAAACGGAGGTTAAGACCGGTTTCAAACTCAGTGTTCATCTCCGGACGGAGGTTGTTGTTGCCTGCGGTATTTGCCAATGAGTAAGCATTTACCCCGTTGATCGGGAAATTCAGGTATGTCCAGCCGTTTACGTAGCTTGGAGAGCTGCTGAAAGTGGTCTTTACGTAATATGGGCTGGCGTCGTTACCTGTCTTACCGTAAGCGAGGCGTACTTTACCGAAAGTGAGGATGTCGTTTGCAGGAATCCATTTTGTGAAGATAGCGGCGAGAGTGACACCGGGATAGAAGAACGAACGGTTTTCCTTGGGAAGAGTGGATGACCAGTCGTTACGTGCAGTGAGGTCGAGGAACAGCCATTCGTCCCATCCGATAGAAGCATCGGCATAGAGACCTACGCTACGTCTCTTGCTCTGGTAATCGCTGAGGGTTGCAAAGTTCGCACCATTGCCGAGAGCCCAGAAACCTGTATATACTGCGAGGTTGTTACGTTCTCCTGTCATTGAGGAGTTGCCACGTTCATTGAGGCTGAGACCGACAGTGGCACGAATATCGAGTTTCTCATTTAGGAAGACATCCCCCCAGTTAGCCATGAAGTCATGGTTGATTTCATGACGACGGTAGAAATAGTTATAGACATAACCTGTCTTATCCATTGAGTTGTCGACGTAGAATCCATAGTCAGTGCCGTTGGAATTCATTATATCGCTATTGATCAGAGACCAGTCGGGATGAATCTCTGCAGATCCGTCTTTAAGTTCAAGGTCTGAATAGTCGAAACCGAAACGATAAGTAAGTGTCAGCTTGTCGTAGGGCTTGATGTCAGCTTGGATACGTCCGAACACCTGTTTGCCCTTGGTCAGGTTGTAGTTGTTTTCAAGTGTCCAATAGGGGTTGGTCACACCGTAAGGGGTGAAGTATGCATCCGGAGTATTGAACACATTGCTGAGGTCTTTCATGTCGACCAAAGAAATGTCGCGTGCGAACTGGTTGACGTTGCTCATAAGGGTGGTCGACGGACCGTCCTGGCTGACAGCCTTTGTCTGGAATGTAGCGAAGTTGACGGCACTTGAGAGCTTGAACCAATTTTCAGGCTGGTAGCTTCCTCTGAAAGAGAAGCTGTTGCGGGTGTAAGTGTCGTGATCGTCCGGCATGATACCGTCAGTGCCTGTGTAGCTGTAGCTCATGTAGTAAGTCATCTTTTCGTTGTCGCTGACGCCTGAAAGAGCCACATTGTGAGTCTGGGAGAAACCGGTGTCGAAGAAATCCTTTACATTATTCTTCTTTGCAGAATATTCGTGGATAAGCTGAGAATAATTGTAGATAGGACCGTAGACCTGCATTGAGCCGTCTAATTTAGGACCCCAAGAACCATTCTCGATAAATGTTTGACCGCCGTCCCATCCTTGGCCGTAGGAGTTCTGCCATTTGGGAAGATCTGCAAGCATTGTGGCGGCAACGTTTCCTGAATAGGTTACAGTGTAGTTTTTCTGTCTGCCCGCCTTACCGGTTTTTGTAGTGACCATGATTACACCGTTTGCTGCACGGGAGCCGTAGAGTGCTGTAGCGGCAGCACCCTTCAGGACTGTGACAGATGCGATGTCGTCAGGAGAAAGATTGGCAAGACCGCTGGCTGCAAGCCTGTTACCACCGGTGTTTACATCGCCTGAAGCTGTCGGTACACCGTCGATTACATAAAGCGGCTGGTTGGATCCCATCACAGAACCGAGACCGCGGACCACAACGTTCGTGCCTGAACCGGGGGCTGAGGATGTGGTCTGGATCTGCAGACCTGCCACCTTACCGGACAATGACTGCATAACGTTTGTGTTTTGTGCCGCAACGATATCCTCACTGTTCACCTGGGTGGCTGCATAACCAAGTGTTTTTTCAGAACGTGAGATACCGAGTGCGGTTACTACTACTTCATCAAGCAGCTCTGAACTGAGTCCCAATACAATGCGTATCTCGCCTTTTGTTATGGGAACTTCCTGAGATGTCATTCCGACATAGCTCACACGTAGAGTTTTGGCGCTTGTCGGCACATTTGAAAGCTGGAACTTACCGTCGATATCGGTAGTGGTTCCCAGAGTTGTGCCTGTCACCATAACTGTGGCTCCGACGATGGGTTCATTGTCGTCGCCCGAAACTACCACTCCGGATACTGATCGGCCCTGTGCGGAAGCAGAAAGGGCGACCCCGATAATGGAGATAAAAAGTAGGAACAGTTTTCTCATACTCTTACCATAAAATTAAACCAATAAATAAACTTTAAATATTTTTATCGAAATTATTGCCATTTAGGGTTCTTTAACCCCCTGTATTGATAGCAAAATGCAAAAATTAATATATTTTAAGAAAATATTTACAAATTTTAACTATAAAAATTTTCAAATCTAATTGATTAGAAACTAAATTTGCGCTGTGATGATTTACGCATAGCAGTAATTCCACCTGAAAAGTAGAATTTTGATAATAAAAATTACCTAATTATTAAAATCCGGCAAAACATTCTTTAGAGAACCGAAGGATCTATTTTTTGAGTTTTTTAATAATTTCGATAAAAATGTTTATTCTAAAAATTAAAAACTGTTAAACGACAGTCAAAGATTTAGAAATTGAGTTTTGGGTTGTGAGTTTTGAGTTGTTAGATTCGAGATTTGAGATTCGAGAGCGGGATTCAGCCCAACGGGCTGAACACAGGACAAAAGAAGCGATTAGGGTTTTGGGTTTTGAGTTTTGGGTTTTGAGTTTTGGGTTTTGAGTTTTGGGTTTTGGGTTTTGGGTTTTGAGTTGTGGGTTTTGAGTTTTGAGTTGTGAGATAATTTCTAATTTCAATTTCTAATTTCAATTGCTAATTGCTAAAGATGGTCTCAGTTAATAAAAAAACGACAGGGCATATAAGCTGACATGCCCTGTCGTTTTAAAATTTTTGAATTATTGATTCTCTTTGCTGTCTATCTGGGAGAGGGCGTAGGCGTATGCCCCCACTGAGATTGCCTGGCTTGCTCCAAGTTTTGATATGCAGACGCCGATGCGCTTCATCGGGTCGTAGTTCACGTAATCCTCTGTACCGTAAACTTTGATGCGTCGGTTGTCGCCATGCGCGAATTTATCGAACTCATCCGGGTCATCAAGATCAAACACATGCATCTGCACTCTTCGGAGCGTTTCCCCGCGAAGCGTCTTCATTTCTCCCCGCATGGCTTTGAGCAATGCCGGCATGATAAACTCACGTGCAGCCGTGATTCCTCCCCCGATCACGATCAGCCCGTCAACGAGCGTCACGGCTGTAGCCATTGCATCGCCGGCAACTTCCCCAAACATGGTGAACGCTTTCTTTGCCGCTTCCATATTTCCCGGGCGTTTACCTTGAGCGATCTCGCAAATCTCTTTGGGCTCAAACCCATGGTCTGCGTTTCCTGAATATTCAGCATAGAGACGCTTGATTGCGCGTACTGCAACCCCTTCTTCCACAATCACCTCGTGGTTATATTTATGGGGAAGGCAGAATGTCTCCACACACGAGTTGTCGCCACGGTTGAGACGGTTGTCGATCACCATTCCGATACCGAATCCGGTGCCGAAAGTATATCCAAGCATGTTGTGGTATCTTTTGGGAGAGCCGGCTTCCGCAAGACGTGCGTTAATTTCAGGAAGAGCCCCGCAAAGAGCTTCCCCATATGTGAAAAGGTCGCCGTCATTATTTATATATACGGGGAGTCCGAATTTTTTTGAAAGGAATGGTCCCAATGCCACCCCGTCGCGGAAAGAGGGGAAATTGGGGAGATAACCGCCGATAATCCCGTTGGCATAGTCTGCCGGACCGGGGAAAGCGAAGCTGATTGCCACCGGGGCTTCCGGTAATTTTTCAATCACTTCACTGAATCCCTTCACCATAGTCTCAAGACAGAGGTCAAGGTTTTGAGCGTTAGAAGGGTAAGTGATCGGTTCGATTATAAATTTGCACCCTTGCATTGCACTGAATACGAGATTAGTGCCACCTGCGTCGAGGGTAACGACGATTCGCTGGTCGTAACGATACATGATTCGTATATTATAGTGTTGGTATTTTAGAGTTTTGGTATTGAAAGAAAAATACTGGCGTAAAGGTAATGGAAATATTCTGGATATGCAAATTGAAATCAGCAAAAGCTTTGCTTTTGAACGCGACAGCTTCGCGCGGATGCTTTGCCTAAGTGTGGAGGATATTCGCGCGGATGCTTTGCCTGAGGGTGGAGGATATTCGCGCGGATTTTTCGTTGAAATAAAAAAGGCGGGAGAGTTTTCTCTCCCGCCTGAGCTTTTATTCAGAATGGTTCTGATTAGCCGTTGTATTTCTTCATGATAGCGATGAGGTCGAGAACCTTGTTAGAGTAGCCGATCTCATTGTCATACCAAGAGATAACCTTCACGAAGTTTTCAGTGAGGTAAACGCCGGCGTTAGCGTCGAAGATAGAAGTGAGAGGGCAGCCGAGGAAGTCAGAGCTTACAACTGCGTCTTCAGTATAGCCGAGCACGCCTTTGAGTTCGCCTTCAGAAGCCTCTTTCATAGCAGCGCAGATAGCCTCTTTAGTAGCGGGCTTCTCGAGGTTGCAAGTAAGGTCAACTACAGAAACGTCGAGAGTGGGGACACGCATAGAGATACCGGTGAGCTTGCCGTTGAGCTCGGGGATAACTTTACCTACAGCCTTTGCAGCACCTGTAGAAGAAGGGATGATGTTGCCGGAAGCAGCACGACCACCACGCCAGTCTTTCATAGAAGGACCGTCAACAGTCTTCTGAGTAGCTGTTGTAGAGTGAACAGTAGTCATAAGACCTTCTTTGATACCGAACTTGTCGTTGAGCACCTTAGCGATAGGAGCGAGACAGTTGGTTGTGCAAGAAGCGTTAGAAACGAACTGCTGACCTGCGTAAGTCTGAGCGTTCACACCGCATACGAACATGGGGGTGTCGTCTTTAGAAGGAGCAGACATAACAACATACTTAGCACCAGCCTCGATGTGAGCCTGAGCTTTCTCCTTAGTGAGGAAAAGACCTGTAGACTCAACTACGTATTCAGCGCCTACAGCACCCCAGCCGATTTCAGCAGGGTTCTTGCATGCAGTTACACGGATTTCTTTGCCGTTGACAATAAGGAGGCTCTTTTCCATATCATAGTCAACAGTTCCGTCGAAACGACCGTGCATTGTGTCATACTTGAGCATGTAAGCCATGTAGTCTACGGGAAGAAGGTCGTTGATTGCTACAACCTCGATGTCGTCTCTTTTAGTAGAGGCACGGAACACGAAACGTCCGATACGGCCAAAGCCGTTGATACCAATTTTTGTCATTGCTTTAAAATATTGTTTTGGGTTCTTAATATTTTAATAAATACTTCTTTCAACTTAGTGCGTCCGGGAAATGCGGAAGAGAATAAAAACTTCCGGTCTCCCCATTTTTTTATTAATAGATTCTTACCTGTATGTGGCGTCGCTCAGGTTTATGCCTTATGCAGACGCGTCTCTTGGTGTTCGCCTATTTAGGTATGCAAAATTATAAAAAAAAATTGGTAAAACAATCGGAAATGAACGATTTTTAACTAAGATGTGTTTTTAAAGTCAGAAAATTGTGTTTTTTAGAGAAATTTTTCGTAGTTTCGCACAATTAAGTGCACATCGGTCAGTAATTTTATTCAGCTTTCGCTTGCGAAAGCTGAGAGTTATGATGCAGACATGAAGGAGGGTCAGGTTTAATATCGATCCGGTTTGCGGCTGATTGTTAAATTTTTTTATTAATTCAATTCCAAATTTTAGACTATGGGAAAATTCATAGAAGATTTTAAGGCATTCGCGCTTAAAGGGAATGTGGTGGATATGGCTGTCGGTGTGATCGTCGGCGGAGCGTTCGGGAAGATTGTTTCTTCGCTGGTGAATGATATCTTGATGCCGGTGATCTCTCTTGTGACCGGCGGGGATGGCTACAAAAATCTCAAATATGTGATTCAGCCGGCAAAAGAGGCGACTGCCGAGGGTCAGGCGGCTATTGAGGAGGTGGCGATCAACTACGGATTGTTTATCCAGAATATAGTCGACTTCTTTATCATCGCTCTTTCAATTTTCGTGGCGCTGCGTGTGGTGATGAAATTCATGAAGAAGGAGAAAGAAGAGGCGCCTGCGCCTGCTCCCGAGCCTACAAAAGAGGAAGTGCTTCTTACAGAAATACGCGACCTTCTCAAGAATAAATAATTTAGTCAATGCATAATTCATAATGCATAATGCATGATTTTTTTGTTGGCAGGCATGATATTTAGTTATTATGCCTGCCAACCATTTTTTAATCATTTTTATTGATTGAAAAGAGGGTGCCTGAATTTTATTTGTGCAATATTCAATAAAAAGTTTAAATATATTCTTCAATAAGTTGGAAAAAATGATTAAATTCGCACTATCATCTAACCTTAAACGTATTTTCCCATGTTTCCAAAAGAGACTTATGTAAACAGACGTGCCGCCCTCAAGAAAAGAGTGGGCAGCGGCATTCTCCTTTTTTTAGGTAACAACGAGGTCGGTATGAATTATGCCGACAACACATACGATTTCCGTCAGGATTCGTCTTTCCTCTATTATTTCGGTCTCCCCTACGCCGGGCTCAACGCTATCATCGATATTGACAACGACCGCGAGATTATTTTCGGCGATGAACTCACAATTGACGATATCGTATGGATGGGCACTCAGCCCACCATCCACGAGAAAGCTTCTATGGTGGGCATTTCCGACACCCGTCCGGCTGCCGACCTTGCTAAATATCTGCGTGGTGCACAGATTCTGGACCAGAGAATTCATTATCTACCCCCATACCGCAAGGAGCATGACGTGCAGTTGCTTCATCTTCTCGGTGTCCTTCCGGGAGCTGCACAGCCTTCAATAGCAATGATCCGCGCTATCGTAGACCAGCGTAACCATAAGACGGCGGAAGAGATCGTAGAGATCGAGAAGGCTTGCGACGTCACAGCCGACATGCATATCAACGCTATGAAGATGCTTCGTCCCGGTATGCGTGAATGCGAGGTGAGCGCTGTTATCAATGCCACTGCCGAGGCTGCCGGAATGCGTCTCTCTTTCCCCATTATCGCTACAGTCAACGGGCAGACTCTCCACAACCATTATCACGGCAATGTTGTCAAGTCAGGGCAGATGCTTCTTGTCGATGCAGGTGCGGAAACTGAAATGGGGTATGCAGGCGATATGTCTTCCACAATATGCGTTGACAAGACTTTCACTCCCCGTCAGAAATCAATCTATGATATCCAGGTTGCCTCTCATCTTGCAGCAGTAAACGCCCTTAAGCCCGGAGTGCCGTTCAAGGATGTCTATGAACTCTCTTGCCGTGTGATTTGCGATGGTCTTAAGGATCTCGGCATCATGAAGGGTGATTCCGCTGAGGCTGTCGAAGCCGGAGCTCATGCCATGTTCTTCCCCTGCGGACTCGGTCACATGATGGGTCTTGACGTTCACGATATGGAGAACCTCGGCGAAGTCTGGGTAGGTTACGACGGCAAGCCGAAGAGCACTCAGTTCGGCAGAAAGTCATTGCGTCTTGCACGTCCGCTCGAGCCGGGATTCGTGCTCACAATCGAACCGGGTGTCTATTTCATCCCCGAACTTATCGATCTCTGGCGAGGTCAGCATAAGTTTGAAGATTTCATCAACTACGACGAAGTTGAGAAATGGAAAGATTTCAGCGGATTGCGTAACGAAGAAGATTATCTCATCACGGAAACAGGCGCACGTCTTCTCGGTAAGAAAGTGCCTCTCACCACTGAAGAGGTAGAGGCTCTGAGATGACGGGACGTTTCGCCCCTTCCCCCACGGGAAGGATGCATCTTGGAAATGTTTTTGCCGCTCTCATTTCCTGGCTGTCCGCCAGGAAGGAGGGTGGAAAATGGATACTGCGGATCGAGGACCTCGATCCGCAGCGTTCACGTATAGGCCATGCCCGTCTGATCGAGGATGACCTTGCATGGCTCGGTCTTGACTGGGATGAAGGCGGTGTCGACGGTAAAGGACCCAATGGCCCTTATTGTCAAAGCATGCGTGGGGAAATATATAAGGAGGCACTTGAAAAGTTGCAAGCCACCGGTTTGACTTATCCTTGCTTTTGCACACGTGCCGACATAATGGCTACTCAGGCTCCTCATGAAAGCGACGGAAGGGTGGTGTATGCCGGCACTTGCCGACCTTCGCGTTTGGGTGGATCTTTTGATGAGGCTACGGTCGATAGACCTGAACGCGCCATCCGTCTGTTTGTTCCGGATAAGGATATGACTTTTACAGACAAGTTATACGGAGGTCAGACCGTAAATCTTGCCGCGCATTGCGGTGATTTTGTCTTGCGCCGCGCCGATGGTGCGTGGGCGTATCAGCTTGCCGTGGTCATCGACGATGCCCTTATGGGAGTGACGGAAGTGGTGAGGGGGTCCGATCTTTTGCTGTCGTCTGCACAGCAGATCTATCTATATGACCTATTAGGTTACCCTGCTCCTCAGTTTGCTCATGTCCCATTGTTGTGTAATGAAAAAGGAATAAGATTGTCGAAGCGAGACAGTAGCCTCAGCATGGAGGAGTTGAGAAAAGAATACACCCCCTCTCACCTTATCGGACAGCTTGCCTATATCGCGGGCATACTTCCCGAGCCCTTCCCCATCAGCGCCCAAGGGCTTCTCCCCCTCTTCTCCTGGTCTGCAATACTCCCCCACCCCGCCATTACAATTGATTAGAGCGTGACTCTGAATTTTTAAAGACGCGCTCTAACTATTATTTGAGGATTGCCGACGAGCCGGTCCATTGTTCACCGACTTCGTTGCTGCCTCGATCCATTTTTTTGCCATAACCGAACGTGTAGGAGGCGTTAAGACCAATCATTGCGTGATAGTTGACACCTGAATAGTCAATGGCGAAACTATAGTATGGCGACGAAAGCTCTCCTCTGGAAATGCTCCAGTTGCGACGGAACGGATTGTAGACAGTCGCATTCACATTCCAGTTGCCGTTGCTCCATCCGGCGGAAACCGTGAGGTTTGAAGGGAATGTATAGACCTCTCCGGAATTTTCTGACAAAGATTTCGAGCCGGTCAGATAGCTTATAGAGAAATTAAAATCGCCGAGGTAATAGTATGCCGAGGCTTCCACCCCGAAATCATGTCGGGAGATATGATAGAATCCGGTGCTTTGCATCCTTCCGAAATAAGGTCGGCACGTCAGTTGAAGATCGCGGGATAAAAGCCTTGCCGTGAAAGAAGAGCCTACGAATACGTGGAAAAAGTTGCCGGAATTCCAATAACTTCTGACCACGGCGTTTCCGTTGTCGTTGAGATTGTAGACAGGCACTTCATGTTTCCGTATAATGAAAGTGTTTACATAAGGAGAGACGCTGAAGCTGTATGACGGTCTCCAGCTGTATGACACTATCCCTTGCAGGGCGGTGGCGTCTTTCAGCAGAGGGTTTCCCTGATAATACATCAGCTCGTTTTCTCTGAAAATATTAGGGCTTTTATGGGAATTGTTCATAGGCCGGTTGCCCATTATGAAATTGAAATTGAGGGAGTTTTTCTGATTGATGCTCCATCCTGCCGATATTGTTGCCTGCGGAATCACTTTCGTAGTGGATATCCCGTCGATTGAGACATCCTGAGTGTTGATACCCCCGTCTAAGTAGAAGTTGAATGAGTCGCCCCTATATTGGTAGCTGAGATGGGAGAAGGTGTTCCGTTGTGTGAATTTATCACGGTCAGGCACGCTTCCCGTATATTCGACCTTGGCGTGCCAATAGTTATATGCAAGGCTAAGACTCAAAGAGTTGCGTCCGAAATTTTTATTTAGATATGCCATTATCCCGGCTGTAAAGTCAGTCTGGGAGGCGTCGGTCACTATTCCGTCGGTCAATGCAGTCGACGCATAGTAGTGGCGAGAGTCTGTGGTGAAATAGGTGGCTGAGGGCCGCAGGTTGAGCGAGAATCCACGCGGGAAAAAGAAATTAAGTGCGCCGTTGTAGTTGAAATGCCGCTGCACATAGGAGTCTTTGTTTGAATATTTATATTCAGACGCGCCGGAAGGGACATAAGACAGGTTACCTGATTCTTCAATTTTCGGATTGTTTTCAAATACGAATCCCGCAAGATGGTATGTGTTGAATTTGTCGTTCTGATAAGAAACACGGAAAGTGACAGGGACACTGTTTGCCGTGTAGCGTGTTTTTTCAGTTGCCTGTTCACGGATCATGCTTCCTCCCGCGTCGGGGGCTAAATTGAAAGTCTCTTTGCGGGTATATCCCCCGTCATGGCGATTGTTGTTGTTGTAGACGGATGCATAGACATCGTAGGTCATACGGCGATAGGAAAATTTCGAATATACAGATTCCTTGTTGCTAAGCCCGGTTAAAAATCTTTCCGAGGCATAAAGTTTTGTATATCCGCCGTATTCGTATTCCCGGACAATGAAATTCACTACATTCCGTTTGCCGAGAAAGCGGGGGTCGTCGGTGGTGTGATAGAATTCAATTTTCCGGACATCAGTGGTTCTCATCCCTTCCAGTTCACCGTCGGATGATTCCATGTAGTTGATGAATATGCAGACATCCTCTCCCGAGACGGTGGATATTCCCCCTGATTTATTGAAAATTATCTGAGGGATAGCCATGCGCTTCAGAAGATCGACGGCTCCCATGGCGCTTTTCTTCTCTTTGGAGGTAGGGAAGAAAGTCTCGGAGTTTGAATTGATTATGGAAGGCGAAGATTCCACGAAAACCTGTTTGAGTTCTTTGGGTGCCGGATTAAGGATAACCTCACCGACCTCACTTCCGGAGAGCCGGACAACCTTA
Organism: uncultured Muribaculaceae bacterium; assembly: GCA_910583795.1. GTDB lineage: Bacteria > Bacteroidota > Bacteroidia > Bacteroidales > Muribaculaceae > Lepagella. Next base: position 13,330 of record CAJTZQ010000035.1, on the reverse strand, counting down.
GGGGAATAGCTCATGTAAGGGACACAAAGCCAACGGCATGGCATTCTGCTCGCTATCCGGAAGTATCCATCCCCGTTGGCTTGTGTGGCGATCACCACAGTGGAATCGGGAGACAGAAGTGATACTGTGGCGTAAGGGAGCGGAATGGAATCGCTGCCGGAGACGCTGCCCGTATACACTCGCTGAGGCAAGGGCTTGAGTATAAATCTGTTTTTCTGTTTTATGACTTTTACCGGATTTTTACCTACTGCCAGGCGCAACGCTGTCTGAAGATCGTCGGTATGTATGGCGGCGCTTGTGAAGTAGTTGTCGAGTTCGTTGTGCACGAAGCTTATGTCGAGATCAGGGTGATCATGATTGATCTTTGCAAGGGCTTTAGGAAGCGGCGTATTGAGGAACCGATAGTCGAAAGAGTCGGCAAATGCCGCGAAGTTGAGCATCAGCAGGGCTATGGAGATGAAAATATGTTTCATTGCAAGGACGATATAATTATTTTACTTTTATTGTGTCTCCCTCGAGAGAAATGTCGAAACTATCAAACATATTAAGGCGTTCAACAGTCTCCTGCAAAGACGCCGAGGGGTCAAGACGGAAATAAAGACGCAATTCGGGAGTATTCCCGCTTTCATATTTAATGGGGTAATGATAGATCCTGCACACTTCATCAAGTATCTCACGTAGATAAGCGTCTTCGTAAAGGATAGGTGTGGCATTTGCCGTGATTGAATCTTCGATGACGGAAGTATCCGGCTCGCTGAGAATAGCTTCAGCAGATGATTCATTTTTCACCTCACTATCCTTTGAGATGCCGGGAGTGCTGTCTCCGCTGAATCCGATGCTCACGCCAATCCCTATGGAAAGGGCTGCTAAAGACGACACTATGAGCAATCCCAAGGATGCGGCGCGTATTCCCGGTTTAAATGCGCGCCGTGTGCTTATGACATCATTCTGTCTTTTGAATCTTATCCATTCTTTTTCTACATCCGGATCGTCAAGATCAGATTTCACTGACGATGCAGTGAGGGCGACCGCCTCATATATTTCGGCAGTCTCTTTGTCGGATAACATATTTGCTATTTCTTCATCCGAATATTTGTCGGGATGCTCGATAATGTCGAGCACAATGTCGTATTTATTCATAAAAAGGTAGGTTTTTGCGGATGATTTCAATGGCATTGGAAAGATGACGATATACTGCGACCTCGCTTATCCCAAGTTTTTCGGCAATCCCGGAATATTTCAATCCCGAGGAGAAGCGAAGTTCCACCACCTTTCGGCATTGGGGCGTGAGCTTGCTTGAGATGATTGAGTTGATGTGGATAAAGACCTCTTCGGGCGGCCAGTCGTCGGAGATGGAGTTATCCTCGGGCAAGAGATAAAGTTCGGTGATCCGCCGTCTTGTCTCCATGTTTCGGATAATGTTAAGACATCGGTTGCGCACTGCAGATAGCAGATATCCCGGTGTCACCCCTGCTGTCGCGTCACGAATTATAGAGGCAAACACCTCATGCACGGCATCGCTCGCCTCATTACTGTCGTGGAGCAATGCCATGGCAAGACGGTGCATGCTGCCAAAATTAGATTTGAACAGAAGTTCTATGTCATCATTTCGTTTAGTCATACGTAATAAAGACACTTCACTTCCCAAAAACCTAACCCTTTCTTGTGAAAAAATTATTATCGAATAAAATCTTTGATTAATAAAATTGAAAAAACTCCTCTCAAAGATTGAGCAAACGCGATGAGGCGATGAGAATCTTGCTTTTCATCATAGGTTTGATGTCGGGGTTTGAATCAAGGTAATTGATCACGGCTTTTCTCGCTTTTTCTGAACGTTGTCCTGAAAGGAGATTGCGGCACCATGAAGCGGGGAAGAAAATGTCGCCTGTAGCCTGGATTTCAGGCAGTATCTGCAATGCCGGTGTGATATATAGAGCTGCCTCCTCCCCTCGGAGATTGTGGCACAGCAATGCCAACGCTTTCCCTACGTATGGTTCGACCAACCTGTTTTCCGCTTTAAGCAAATCATTGAAGAAATCCATTCTGTCGCTCTCTGAAGGGGACACGGCTCTCTTTACAAATTCAAATTCTTTGCGGCGGTCCGGGTTTGATATTCGGGAAAGTTGGGTAGTCAGGATGCTGTCGGCTTGCTGGGGAAGTCTTAGGGCAAGTTGATATGCCATGTCGGTAAAATCGCGTTCGCTTAGCAAAGGAGAATCTGTATTTTGCCAAAGTTTTAAAAGAGAATCCGTGATCTCGGTAGATTTCCCGTTGGTGTATAAGGTCCTTAATAACTGGGTGCCGGATGAAGGGACTTCATGGCACAACGCTGTCTCAAACAAATCGCGTTCTATGGAATCGGTGTTGTCGATATCCGGAAGAAGTTGTGACAAGAAACGTGCGAACATGGCGCCGAGTATCGGATCAGATTCCGAAGCAGCCATTTCTGCGATTGAAGATGCCCAGGAAGAGGGGTCAATGTTTCCGGCGAGCGCGTTCTCCTGAAGATTCATAATCTGAGCCGTGTATCCGGCAGCCGACAAAGCCGGATTCCTCGTCTTAAGGCATTCCACGATATTGTCGGCATCCTCCTGAGATAACGTAAATATTCCATACCCTCTTCCATCGGAATTAGGTATGATCCTTACAGACGAAAGGTCTTTAAAATTATTCCCTATCGGGATTTCAACCTCTTTACTGTCTGAGGTGAAAATCACCTCATATTGCTGTTGCGAATTTCCGTCATGGAGCATGACGTTGAATCTTTGATGCCACAGTGTGCCGCTTCCCCTTCTGTCTTTCTGCCTGCAAACTATTTTCCCGTTGTTGATGGAGAATGAAATTTCGGGTAGACCGGCTCTGTTGACCCATGCCTCACAGAAGTCGGCGGCGGGTAAAGACGTATGACGTGCCAGAATTTCCACAAGGTCATCCCAGGATGCGTTGCCATAACCATAAGTTGCCAGATATTCCCGTATTGCGTTACGGAAACTCTTCTCTCCCATCAGTTCGGCAAGCTTGGTCATCATGACCGGAGCTTTATTGTAGATGATATCGTTATACACCAGTCCGGCATCCTGCAGGTTGCCAAGCGTCTGGCGGATCGAGGTGGCGCCGGTTGTACGGTCCTCCCCCATAGCTGCACCCACATATGTGCGCAGCCATACAAGGTCGTGATCAAATTCCGGCAGGAGTCGGCGTGTGATTGCGGCTGCATAATAGTTTGCGAACACTTCTTTTGTCCAGACGTCATTAAACCACCGCATGGTCAGATAATCGCCAAACCACATGTGGGTGGTTTCATGCGCTATCAGGGAGGTGCGTGAAAGCTTGTCGTCGGGCGTGGCGTTTGACGGGAGAAACATTCTCCGGTCGGTGTAGAAAGTGGCTCCCGTGTGTTCCATTCCGCCGAACTGGAATCCGGGAATTATCACGAGATCATATTTGGCGAATGGATAAGGTATTCCCGTATATTCTTCAAGCCATTCGAGCGATGACGCTACATCTGCTGCGATATCGGGGAGTTGGGCGATACGGTCGGGGTCTGTTTCCCTGTAATATATGCCGAAATTGCGGTCGCCGCATTTGAAGTCTTCTCTTTTGAACTCTCCCGCAGCAAAAGCGAACAGATAAGTGCTGAGCGGTTCCGTAGCTTTGAAGGTCAATATTTTTCTTCCTTTGCCCGCAGATGTTTCAGACAGTGTTGAGGTGTTGCTGACGCCTGCCCAATTATCAGGAATTTCCAATTGGAGGTTGAACGAAGCTTTCATGTCGGGTTGGTCGAAACATGGGAAGCAGGTACGTGCCCTGTCGGGAACGAAAAGAGTGTATAGGAAATCCTCTCTTCGGTTTAAAGCTCTGTTGCCGGCTATAAAATCAATCGAGATTTCATTATGTCCCGGTCTTAGTGTGCTGTCAGGGATGGAGATATGATCCCCTTTGATAACAGGTTTTGTGATTTTCCCATTAATGGTTAATGATTTCACCTGATCCGGAATGGCTTTAAAATCAAGTAGAAGTTCATCGCCGTATTCCGGTTTGTATGAGAACGAAATCAGTTCGCTCCCCTCCACCGGCAAATTGGATTCAGCCGGCAGGTTGAAACTGTTGTGGTATTTAAGTGAATCAATTTTAGCTTTCCGTTGGCGTGCGAAATTGGCGTCGACTCCGGAATAGACCTCCATGGAGTGAAAGGATACAGGGTTTTCAGAAGAAAGTTTTTGGCTAAAAGAAATCAATATAGCCGCTATGATGAGAAATCGTATCATGATTTTTGGTTTAGAGTTTAGAGTTTAGAGTTTAGAGTTTAGAGTTTAGTGTTCTTTGTGGTTTCAAATAATTCTTAAACCATAAACTATATACCATTATACTATAAATTCAATATTAAAAACTTACAAAATGTAACACACAAAATTAGGTAAAAAAATCGAGAATATAAGAAGCCATTTAAACTTTTTCTTTTACAAGATTTCGTCAGGTATTTATCATTAATTTCAGAATAAGAATCCTTCCGAAAGTCCACATATTAACTTTGCACTGCGGAACCAAAAGACCGGGATCTACCCCGTTCCTCAAGCCCCAGATTGAGTAAACCGTCAGCAAGCCCCAGATTGCTCCGGCAGAACGGAAATACCGTCCCCCTGATGAGTCCGCCGGCGTATCATGTAATAGCGCGCGTAAAAACATGACATGCCAAGAGAACATTGACATTTTGAACAAACCTTCCGTTTAATCATTCAAGCTTTCCCAAGTATGATTCCAGGCTGTGCGTTGTCATAAATTTCAGGCTCCCCGCAAACGGATAGGTACAGTTTATTACCCCCTCTTTACGAGGCTGTGTCATAATTGAATTTATGTAGGGACATGCCTTTGGCATGTTAAATTAAGAATCTGATTATCATATGCAACATCGCAAAGCGATGTCCCTACATTCTATCAAACGTCAATAATGACACCCCCCATTTTTTACAATAGAGTTGGAAAACCAAAGAGGAACAATGTCATTCTCTAAAAAGAGTTTCATATTGCCCGGTCATCGGACAGTATGAAACTCTTTTTCTTTTAATGCTCTTATTCTGAAATTTATTTTGCATTTTTTTAGCAAAATAATTTTTTATTTAAGAAATTTATGATAGATTTGCAAAATGAAATATATAAGTTCTAAAATATTGCCAAATTTAATTGTTTTGTCAGTTATTCTTTCATCATGCCATAATATGAGAAACGATGACATGTCTATGACCATCGATTAACTAACCATGAAAAAAGTATGAAAACAAACGATATGCAAAAAAAAGTATTTGCCGTCGCATTGCTGGTGGGGTTCCTGTCATGCGGGAGGAACCCCGCCTCTTCCATAGAGGAGTATTGCGTGAAAAGAGACCGGATAGAGGATGTGGAACTGCGTTCCATAGAGGAAAAATTGCCTGAGATACATTCATATTCCACAGTATTTATGTTAGGAGACACACTTATAATCAATGACAGTGAATCAACCGACAAACGTTTTTTTGCATACGATATAAAAGAGGACAGGTATCTCGGGAATTTTGGTAAATTCGGGGAAGGCCCCGGAGAGATTGCAAATTTCTCGGGCATAGTGATCGATCCGGTGAAACACATTCTTTACGGGATGGGTTATTCTACATGGTATATGTCAGGCTTCGATATAAGGGAAGCTTTGTCTGATCCCGAGTACAAGGCGTTTTTCAAAACGAGACTCAAGAATATTGACGGTGTATCACCGTTTGTTGCATCCGGCGATTGGCTTAATGATTCCACGGCGTATTACGAGGTGGTTGTCCCCAATGCAGACTGGACGGAGTTTGACAACAGGATTGGTCGTGTCAATTTAAACGACGGAAGTATAAGTCTGATTGAGGATAACGGTTTTGGTAAAAATACGGAAAGTACCCTGACAGTCTCCCTTAAGAACCGACTAATGGTTTCAGTCGGCAATGTGCACGACCAGATCCGACTTTTCGATCTTGAAGGGAATTTAAAGAAAATAATCTATGGTCCTGATTATACGGAAAAAAGACATAGACCAAGATATCAATATTTCTGTCAAGCATGTATCGGGAAGGATGAAATATATGCGTGTTATCTGAATGACTACGTCGTGAACAGATCCCTCGCTGAAGACATAATAGTCATGGATTTGGACGGGAAGTATAAGAAGACGATTCATGTCGGAAAGCCGATATGCGGCATGGAGTATAACGAAAATTATAACCGACTTTACCTGAGCACCAACGATTATCCGCAATTCGGATACATACAATTGTAAGGGGTTTAGGGTTGAGGGTTTAGAGTTTAGTTTATAGTATATGGTTTAAGAGTAATCTGAAAATCTGGAAGTCTGATGATCTGAAGTTATGACTGGTGGGGGTGTGTCATTATTGACGTTTGATAGAATGTAGGGACATCGCTTTGCGATGTTGCATATGATAATCAAAGCCTTAATTTAACATGCCAAAGGCATGTCCCTCCATAAATTCAATTACGACACAGCCTCCGGAAATTCAAAATCAAACAATAAAAATCAACAAAAACAATCAAAAATATGAAACGAATTAGCCTGATTATTTCCACAGGAATTCTGCTTGCAATGAATATGGCATTGACAAGTTCCTGCAGTTCCGCCGCCAAAAATGATAACAGCGATGAAGATTCACTGACTGTCAAAGTTGAGGAGCGCGGCTATGAGTATAGTATATTCTATGACTCAAAAAATGCCCAAAATGCCCTTCCATACAAGAAAGGGGAAAAGTATGACTCTCCTCTATCCATTAAAGACTGTCACTCACGTGGATTAGAGGAGACGGATATCGATGATGTATGGGGCATGAAGATGAACGGAGTCCCGACTTATAGCGTGATGTTGATCAATACGGCAAACGACTCAATAGTAATCGAATCGATCGAACTGCCCGACACCCGTTTCAAGGTGTCTCTCGGCACTCCCGTTTATCAAAAGGGGATGCTTGCACCCGTCACATTTCTTACAGACAGTCTGGCGAATATAAATGACTATCGCTTTATTATAAATTATAAGGGCGACAAATATCCGCCGCAGACTTTTCATGTGAACTTTTACAGGGACAAAGCTTCCGCCGACAAGGCATACGAGGAGCGCACATCAGGCGAGGTGGAGTGATCACATTCTTATCTCAATTTCTTACCCCATACCGATCTTCCATGTGAGTCGAGACCTGTAAACAATATGGTGTCGGTCTCTCTTTCCCAGTCATGGCCCGCATGGAGGATCAGGTCCGTGATTTTTTCTCCATTTATAGTGACATTGAGTAGCTGACCTTTTTCATCAACTTCCCATTTGTCTTTCACTGAGCCCTTTCCGGGAATCGTTCCACCGGATGTGACATTCTCCAACTTTAATGTGCCGTCACAGGAAAAAGACACGGCAAAAGAATCGTTCCACTCCCCTTTCTGCAGATCTCCTTCTCCCCATAAAATCTGACCCGCCTCAAGCCGGCGTTCCGCACGAGGTTCGAATACTCTTATAAATTCCCATTCCCCCTGCAAGTCTGAGGAAGAAAATTTCTTTGGAGTCACACCTGCGTACCTTTCCGGAGAAACAACAGGCCATCCGGATGGTGTCATAAACACTTGCCGGAGGTGAAGCACCATCAGCCCTGAGTCTTTGGCATACCTCCCCTGATGAGCCATGAAATAATTACCTTCCCCGTCGGCAAACACGCCACAATGTGCGGTCCCCACCCATCCGGGATGGTTTTCAAATCTATAGGGTGCCGTCAGGATAGGGAAATTGTTGGTGGTGTCGCTCACCGCATTCCCTTTGAAATCATAGAACGGACCTTCGGCACTCTCCGCACGCGCAACACGCACATTATAAGTCGTCATCAACGGATCGTAACTTTGGAAGAGATAATATTTTCCGGTCGCTTCATGACGGATTATCTCGGGAGCTTCCAGATTGTCTTTTCTCCAGTTTGCACGACGCGCCACAAGATGACCCTGATCACCCGCCTTCATGGCAAGACCTGTCGCCGGATCGAGTTCCACGCAGTAAAGTCCACCGAAATAGGAACCGTAGTGCATCCATTGTTTCCCCTTTTCATCGGTAATTACAGAGGGATCGATGGCATTCATTTTGGAACTTTTGTCAGTGCGTACCACGGCACCTTTCTGAATCCAGGGACCTTCCGGAGAAACCGCTTCCGCCATACCGATATAGGAAGTGTTCATCCCGAATGCCGATATACAATAATACAGACGGAAAGTGCCGTTGCCACAGTCCACCATATAAGGTGCCCATATATTGGTGGCGCCCTTGCCGTCGGCTTTCCCTTTTACCCATGCAACCGCCTCGGCGGGTATCTCCGGAAAGACCCATCCGAGAAATTCCCAGTTGATGAGATCTTTCGATCGCCGCATCTGGATATATCCTAAAGGCACATTGTTTTCTTGTGCAGCCTTGCGGTTTTCGCGATAGATCGCATCCGTGGAATACATATAATAATAATCACCCACCTTGCGGCAAGCCGGATCGTGCACGTTATAAACGCCCCAGTTTTTCCAGTTTTCCATTCCGGAAAAAGATGAATAGTCGTCAGCCCAGGGATTCGGAGAGGCGACGGGCGTGAAGCCGTCAGACAATGCCGGAAGCGCAAAAAATGCCGCAAGAAATATAGATGTAAAGAATTTCATGAAGATATAGATTTGTTATGTAGATCGATAAATACTCTTGATGGGGATATTCTTCCATCAGTTCTATTTGCAAAATTATCTAATTATACCTTTAAAGAGGTGGAATTTCAAATCTTATTTGGCTGAAAGGGAGGCGGAGGGTGGATTTTTGAGTAAAAAAGGTGGAAAAATAAGTTATGGGGACGGGAATGTATAAAATGGCAAAAAAATGTTATAAATTTGCACATCAAACAGGGAAAGCTATCCCTGCCACTCCTATATCGACTGACCTATTTACAGACATTACGGCATCTGACATGAAACTCGACTTTACAGACATTACGGCATCTGACATGAAACTCGACCGACTCATAGCTTTACTAATATCATCCATGATGTGGCTGTCTTCAAATGCAGCCCAGCCACTGTCACCTGTGAATACTTTTGCCGACAACTATTCCGTCAGCTTCATCACTATGCAGGAAGGTTTGTCGCACAATTTCGTGGAAGACATTTTTCGCGACAGCAAAGGGTATATGTGGATCGCTACATCGGGTTCCCTTGCACGTTATGACGGTTATGAATTTGTGAATTTCACGCCAAATTCTATTTCGAGACATATAAAAAGCTCTTTTGTCCGCAAGATGGCGGAAGATAAATTCGGTCGGCTGTGGGTGGTGAGCGACGGAGGTGTGGATGTAATCAACCTTAATGACCTTAATCCTGTAGACCTCTCGGACAACGGGAACTTTAAGAAAATTTCCGTGACGCCGGCTTCCTATATCACATCAGACGGGGATTCAAACATATGGTTCAGAAACAATAAAGAGGTGGTCTGTATCCAATTTGATGATAAGGGCAATATCCGGAACATCACCACTCTCCCCCACCAGACGACAGCTACAATCACCTTGGGGGCGATCGAATCATTGCCCGGGATAGACAAAGGGGTGCTGACGGGTATTGCCGGAGAGGTGTGCCTGCTGACTATTGAAAATGACAGAATAATCTCAAAGCCATTGTCTCCCGCTCTGTCGCTCGACCCCTCTAACTATATTGCAGATTTCATAAAGGTGGACAATATTATATGGATCGCCACCGATGCAGGTCTTTATAGCTACGACACTTCTTCACGCCGGGTGAAAGTTTATAAGGGAGGTGACGGTAAACCTGGAACCCTTTCCCAGACTTTTGTCACATCACTGGAATTGACAGGAAACGGAGAATTGATTGCGGGATGCCTTAACGGACTTAATATCTATGATCGTGCGACAGACGGATTTTATCAAGTGTCGGCATCCGATATCGACGGCAGACCGCATGGACTAAATAATGATTTTATAAACTGTCTTATGGCTGAAGGGGATAATGTATGGGTCGGGACTGAAGGATGTGGAATCAATTTGTTTTCCCCGCGAAAGCTTTATTCAAAGATGCTGCGCCATAATTCCGCCGATCCCGAAACCATTTCTCCAAATCCGGTGAATGCGATTTTTGAAGACGGCGACGGCACTTTATGGGTCGGAACCGTCGAAGGGGGCTTGAACAAGGGAGTGAGCGGATATGATAACGGTTTTATTCATTTCACCCATGCCTCCGGCTCGCTCCCTCATAATTCTGTCAGTGCCATAACCGCTGACCATACGGGTCACTTATGGGTGGGGACATGGGGAGGCGGACTGTGTATGCTGGATAAGAGCAACCCCGCCAAAACTTTGCGTCTGCTAAATGTAGTGGAAGATGGACGACGACTGGAATATATCGGGGCGCTTGCGTATGATCCGTATAACAACCTTATCTGGATAGGCGCAAATTTCGGGCTATTCGTTTATGATATCGCAGCCGACAGACTGTCGATCCCGTTTAAGGGTGCGGATATCATACGTGGAAGTGTCTCCGCTGTATTGACCCCCGACGGCAGGCTTTGGATCGGTGGTCTCGAGGGGGTGCTGGCTGTCAATCTCAAGAAAGGTGCCGGGAGCAACGGTTATGAATACGTGCATTACCCTAATAAACTTGATGACCCGAAATCTACCGTCAATGAGAAGGTGACTTCCATAGCCTCGGCTCATGACGGCACCATATGGGTCGGCACAAACGGGAATGGCATATATCGTTTTGAAGGGGATGCCGAATCGGGCAGATTTGTCAACTATAATTCTTCCGACGGCTTGCCGAACGACGTTATTCACGGAATCGCCGAAGATCCACATGGAAATCTCTGGATAGCCACCTATCATGGGTTGTCATGTATGGTTGAGCCGGGAAATTTCATTAATTTCGGGTTGAACAACGGTCTTGACACGGAGCAATTTTATTGGAATGCCTACAGGCGCCTTGCCAACGGCGACATCCTTTTCGGCAGTGTCGACGGAATGTTGGCGATAAAGGGTCTTTCCGCCTCAGGAATTGATAAGACGTATCCTGTCCATTTCACATCTTTGACAGTAGACAATGACAAGAGTCATGGGAATCCCGTCAGGGCAAGTATTCCGGAAAATGACCGGTCGTTTGAAATAGGGTTTTCTTCATTTGATTATGCCGGGGAGTCAAACGGAAGATATCTCTATCGTATGACCGGATATGAAGACGAGTGGAAAGAGTTGCCTCCAGGGAGACACAGTGTCGCATATATGAACCTCTCACCCGGGCATTATAGCCTTGAAGTCAAATATGTAGGTCACGGGCAATCGGTAGACTCAGCTCCGGTTTCAGTTTTTGAAATCGAAATTGTGCCCAATTTTTATAAGAGATGGTGGTTTATCCTTATTGTCTCGGTTGCCGTCATCGGCTGCATCCTGGCGATATATAAATGGAGAATAAAAGACCTTACCAGGCAGCGCAACGAACTCAAGAAAGCTGTCGACGACAGTGTTAAAGAGATTTCCGAACAGAAATCCCTTATTGAAGTGCATGCACATGAATTGAGTGAGCAGAATGTGGAATTGAAGCTGCGCAACGAGCAGATAAGCGAGCAAAAGAGCCAGCTTTCCGAAATGGCAAAGAAAGTGCAGCAGCTCACAGCCGACCGAATCTCCTTCTTCACAAATATCACTCATGAATTCCGGACGCCTATAACGTTGATTATCGGTCCGATTGAACGCGCGTTGAAACTGAGCACCAATCCGAAAGTGATTGAGCAGTTGAACTTTGTGGAGCGGAACTCACGCTATCTCCTGTCGCTTATCAATCAGCTGATGGACTTCCGCAAGATCGAATCGGGGAAAATGGAAATTGTCACGTCAAAAGGGAATATACGCACATTGATCGACGAGATAATCCTCCCTTTCCGGGCATATGCCGAGGAAAGGGGTATAGAAATCCGCACCATGTATCACCTTGCCACCCCGGTGTTTAATTTTAATGAAGACGCCGTGAGGAAGGTTCTCACCAATCTTCTGGGAAATGCAATCAAGTTCACCCCCGACAATGGGAAGGTCACAGTCTATGCATCGATATTCAGGAATGAAAAATGTGGCGACGGCAATATCTTTTATCTCTGTGTCAGCGACACGGGATGCGGGCTGAAAGAGGAAGAGACAGACAAGGTTTTCGATCATTTCTATCAGGGACAGAGCCAGATAAAATACCCACTTATCGGAGCTGCCGACAGCGGCATTGGGCTTTATCTGTGCCGAAGACTTGTTGAGGTGTATGGAGGTACGATCACGGCACGAAATAACCACGGTGCAGGATGTTCGTTCAGAGTCCTTATGCGTGTCGGCGGAGCCGAGATAGAAAACTCCCGTGTCAGCGGCGACGGGTCTTTGTCGCTGCCTGTAGTGTCGCAGGAAGAAAACCAGTCTGACCGACGCCTGACTGTCCTTGTGGTTGAAGACAATTCCGACATGCGCGGATTTATGCGTTCAGTGTTGGGAGACCATTATAATGTGGAAGAGGCGGGAAACGGAGAGGAGGCTCTTGCCCTTCTCGAAAATAAAGACGTGGATTTCATTATCAGCGACCTTATGATGCCTGTCATGGATGGTCTTGAACTTGCAGGAAAAGTGAAAGAGAATTTTGCAATCTCCCATATCCCGTTTATTATGCTGACCGCAAAGACCTCGCAGGAATCGAGGATGGAGGGGTATCGCAAAGGTGTCGACGACTATATACTTAAGCCATTTGATGAGGAAATGCTCCTCACGAGAATAAACAATATCCTTGCCAATAAACGCCGCTATCAGCGGAAGTTTGTATCCGACATGCAGGTGGATCATCTTGAAATCAATGAAGACAGCCGCGACAAAAAATTTGTCAACAAGGTGATGGAGGTTTTGAAAGAAAATTATACCAATTCATATTATGAGGTCGGCGAGTTTGCCGAAGCGCTTGGCGTGAGCAGAAGTCTTCTCAACAAGAAACTTCAGAGCCTTATGGGTCAGGGTGCAAACCAGCTTATGCGCATGTATCGTCTTAAGGTGGCACATGAGTTGATCTTGCAAAACCAAGGCACAAAAAATATGAATGTATCGGAAATCGCCTTTCAGGTAGGGTTTAACGATTCAAAGTATTTCACCCGCTGTTTCACCAAACAATTCGGTGTGAATCCGAGTGTTTTGCTTAGGGGAACATCAAAAAATTAAAAAAAATTAAGGATTTTTAATCAATAGTTCGTTAAAAAAATAATTCATAGGCTAAGCGGCATCTGCCGCCAAGC
>CAJTZQ010000034.1 GCA_910583795.1 uncultured Muribaculaceae bacterium | reverse complement strand
ACTTCCGGCAAGCAGGAGCTCTATGAGGCTATCATCAACATGTATGCTTAATTAAGTTTTGAGTTGTGAGTTTTGAGTTGTGAGTTTTGAGTTTTGAGATTGAATAGATTTGACTCAAGACTCACAACTCACAACTCATATCTCACAACTCATATCTCACAACTCACAACTCTTACATAATATATATTTGAATGATTGAACCGGTCAACCAGCAGTTGACCGGTTTTTTATAACAACGATTTTTAATTGTCTTAATAATTTAATAATAGATATAATAGGTTTATTGTTAATACTTTATAAATAATATACTACAAATATGAACGTGTATGATACGAGAATATGGCATCATGTTACAAATAAAAACGCAATAGACAAATCAGTGTATTATCAAGGAGTGGTAGATGATTAATTTTGCGCACAAATAAAACATAACCTATGAACGCTAAACTCACCTACATCACACTTGCAGCGATTGCTCTCCCGGCATTGTCAAGCTGCTTTGCCAGCAATGCTGATGCCGCAGGAATTGATCCGCAGAGTTCGGTTGCCATATTTGATTCATTCAAATATGAAGGCAATGACTCTATCTACAATGCGAATCCACTTCCCGATGAAAGCTCATTCTATAATCCAGTGCTTGCGGGGTGGTATTCCGATCCATCGATATGCACAAATGGAGATGGCGATTATTTCCTTGTGACTTCGACTTTCACTTTTTTCCCCGGCGTCCCAATTTTCCATAGCCGCGATCTGGTCAATTGGAAACAAATTGGGCACGTGCTAAGTCGCCCGTCTCAATTGCGAAATATGGAGAAGCAGCATGTCAGTGGTGGGATATTCGCTCCGGCAATTGCCTACAATCCTACGAACAAGACATATTACATGATCACTACTAATGTCGGCGACGGCAACTTCTTTGTAAAGACGAAAGATCCTTTCGGCGAATGGAGCGACCCTATAATGCTTCCGGAAGTCCTGGGCATTGACCCAGCGTTTTTCTTTGACGAAAATGGTAAAGGCTATATCGTAAACAATGACGATGCTCCTGATGGGAAGCCGGAATACCCCGGTCATCGCACGGTCAGAGTCGTGGAGTTTGATCCCGCGACAGACAAATGTGTCGGAGAGCGGAAGATAGTTGTCAATAAAGGATGTCGTCCGGAAGAAAAACCGATCTGGTGTGAGGGTCCCCATATATATAAGGAAAAAGGTAAATATTATCTTATGACTGCCGAAGGGGGAACAGGTGGCTGGCATAGTGAAGTGATCTATAGAGGCGACACCCCATTTGGACCCTATACTCCATATTCAGGAAATCCCATCCTTACTCAGCGTACACTTGACCCTAACCGAAAGAACCCGGTAACCTGTGCCGGACATGCCGACCTTGTCAAAACTCCTGAAGGCGATTGGTGGGGAGTATTTCTTGCCGTGCGTCCTGTTGCCGACGACAAGGAGAATCTTGGGCGTGAAACTTTCATGATGCCCGTGAAATGGACTGAAGAAGGTTGGCCATATTTCATGAAGGAGGGAGAAACGGTTCCTCTCATTGTGAAAAAGCCCGGTGTGAAGAGAGTAGAAAATGTGACATTCGGTAATTATACTCGAATTGATGAGTTTAACGACTCAACTTTGAGTATGGAATGGATGACCCTGCGCGGACCTGCTTCCGATTTTTATTCATTAACGAAAAATCCGGGTTATCTCACTGTTAAATGTGCTGAAGTAAAATCAAACGAGAAAGCGCAGCTTCCGTACGTATGCCGCAGAATCAATCATCATAACTTTAATGCAGAAACAAGGCTCACCTTTGTGCCGGAAAATGACAACCAAAGTTCAGGAATCCTTCTGCTGAAAGATGAGACACATCAGTATTATCTTGCCAGAGCAAAGAGGGGAGAAGACCATTATATTGAATTGCGTAAGGTATCTGATTCTGGTGTGGAGCGGCTTGCAGAGAAAAAAATAGAATCTTCTTTAAGCACGCTTGATTTTAAAGTTAAAGGAGAAGGACTTGACTATTCCTTCCTTTTTTCTACAGATGGCGGGGAAACTTGGGAGTCAATAGCTGACGGTATTGATGCCGGGTTCACATCCACAAATGTGGCGGGAGGATTCACAGGTACGGTGATCGGGCTTTATGCTTCGGGAGCGGAATAATCCGGTCACTTGATTGAAAACATGTATATATGACCTTAGATAATCCAATTAATAACCTATCAACATGAAAAAAATCAAAAATCTGCTCCGGACCTTATCACTGGTCTTGGCGATGGCTGGATTGTGTTCCGCTTCAGCTTTTGCCATCACGGTGACCGGCACAGTCACCGATGAAACGGGGGAACCGCTCATCGGTGTAACTGTCCGGGTGGAAGGTGTGCAAGGAGGAACCGTCACAGACATCGACGGTAATTACAAGATTGAAGTGCCTGATGCAAAAAATGGCATCTTGATTTTCACTTATGTAGGCATGAATCCACTAAGTGAAAAGGTCAACTCAAGGCAAATCATCAATGTGGTGATGAAAGAGAGCTCAGACGTTCTCGAAGAAGTGGTCGTGGTTGGATACGGACAGCAGAAAAAGGCTTCTGTTGTCGGCGCTATCACTCAGACTACAGGAGAAGTGCTCGAGAGAGCGGCAGGTGTGCATGATATCAGTGCGGCTCTGACGGGTAATTTGCCGGGCGTAATTACTGTTCAGTCTTCAGGTATGCCTGGTGAAGAGAATGCGAAAATCACGATTCGTGGAGCAAGTTCATGGAACAACAGTGATCCTCTTGTGCTTGTCGACGGTATTGAACGAGACATGAACAGTGTCGACATTAGTTCTGTGAAGTCTATATCTGTGCTTAAAGATGCCTCTGCAACAGCAGTCTATGGTGTGAAAGGCGCTAATGGCGTTGTCCTCATCACAACAAAAAGGGGGCAGGAAGGTAGAGCAAAGATTGACGTCGGCTTCACTGCCACAATGAAAACTGTGTCAAAACTGCCGGATAAATCAGATTCTTATGATGCCCTTATGATGCGCAACAAGGCGATTTTCCATGAATTGCCGATAATGCCTTCATCATGGAGTTATATGACTCCGGAAGCTGTGGCATATAAGTATCGCCATCCCGCCAACCTTGAGGAATTTGAACGCTATCCGAATGTGGATTGGCAGGACTATTTGTTCAAAAAACATGCCATGTCTTACAACGGGAATGTTTCTGTAAGCGGTGGTACAAAATTTGTGCGCTATTTCGCAGTTATTGACTTCGTGCACGAAGGCGACCTTTTCAAAAATATTGATAATGGTCGTGGATATGATGCAGGTTTTGGCTACAATCGTATCAATGCCCGTTCGAATCTTGACTTCTCGTTGACTCCGACTACTACTTTTAAGGTTAATCTTGCCGGCTCGACAGGTCAGAAACGATCAACATGGCCAAGCGACGGCTCTTCATTCAACCAAGGAAACTGGAACGACCAGCAAGTTTGGGCAGGTGTCTACAATATTGCTCCAGACGTTTTCCGTCCTATTTATTCTGACGGGTCTTTCGGTTATTATCCTGCATTTAAATCTCAGGTTGCCAACTCGGCAGAAATCCTCGCTACCGGGGGTGCGTTCAAAACCACACACACCTCTATCAATACAGATTTCGTGTTGAATCAAGACCTCAAATTCATCACTGAAGGTCTCAACTTCCAGGCGATGATTTCTTGGGACAACCGTTTTGTTGAGGCGGAAAGAGGTGTCAGTGACCTCTATAATTCTCCACAGCATAAATGGATTGACCCTGCCACAGGAATTGCCCAGACAGAAACCTCATGGGATAAGACAACAATGTTTGACTATATTCCCGGAAACAAATGGACAGTGCAGGGAGGTAGTGTTCAGGATTGGAATACAGTCCGAAACCTGAACTATCAGCTTCAGTTTAACTACAACCGCGAATTCGGTAAGAATAATGTCGGCGCCACAGCTGTATGGACAAGGCAGGAAATCGCTACAGGCAATATGATCCCTATACGTAGGGAAGACTGGGTGTTCCGTACGACTTATAATTATGATGACCGCTATTTCGTAGAGTATAACGGCGCTTACAACGGCTCCGAAAAATTCGGAAAGGGCTATCGTTTCGGATTTTTCAATTCAGGTGCTATAGGATGGCGTCCCTCCGAAGAAAAGTTCTGGCGTTCCCTGGGTATTGACAACTGGTGGCAAGAACTGAAGATTCGTGCCTCTTACGGTGAAATCGGTGATGACACTGGTGCCCGCTTCCTTTATATGGACCAATGGGCTTATGGCGGTAATACAAAAATGGTTTCCACAGGATATGGCGATATCGACACTCCCACTGTATGGGCCGACGGAAGTATTTATTCTTATTATAGACAGAGTGCTCTCGGAAATCCCGATGCTCATTGGGAGAAGGTGAAGAAAATGAATCTTGGTATCGACTTTTCTATGCTGAATGGTTTGGTAGCCGGTACTGTTGAAATATTTAAAGATAATCGTGATGACATTTTGATCAATGGCAACGATCGTTCGATGCCTTCTTTCTTTGGACAGATTCCTCCTACCGCTAACCTTGGTAGCGCAACGGTTTCAGGTTATGAATTTGAACTTCGTTTGAGTAAGAATATTACTTCCGACGTGAGAATCTGGGGTAACTTTAATATGACTCATGCTGCCAACAAGATAAAATTCCGTGACGACCCCGAATTAAAACCTGCATATCAAAAGCAGGCTGGTTTTGCTATCGGTCAGACCCATTCACACATAAACGGTGGTTTTATGAATTCTCTCGACGAACTTTATGGCTCACCGATACACGATGTCAACAACGGAAGCCGACTTCCCGGCGATTATTATATTGTTGACTTCAACGGTGACGGTAAGGTTGACGTGGAAGACTCAGCTCCTTACGGATATTCCGGCACTCCTCAGAATACTTACAATGCCACTGTCGGTTTAGACTGGAAAGGGTTCAGCTTCTTTGTTCAGTTCTATGGTGTCACGAATGTGATCCGTGATGTGAACCTCGTTTCTTTCTCACACAACACCGACAATGTCTATAAGCTTGGATCCTGGTGGAACGGCAACGATCTTGACGGAGAAGTCCTTCTTCCAAGATGGTATTCCCAGCCGAGTGCTTACAGCAATGGCACACAATATCTATATGACGGTTCGTATGTGCGTTTGAAAAATGCCGAGGTCGCTTACACGTGGACGGACGGATGGGTTAAAAAGCTCGGAATCTCTTCATTGAAGATATACCTTAACGGCAATAACCTCTGGCTTTGGTCAAAAATGCCTGACGACCGCGAATCAAACTTCTCGGGCGGGTCAGGTTCAGGTGCTTATCCTACTATGCGCCGTTTCAACTTAGGTATCAAATTCAACCTCTAATACTCAAGACTTCAATTATGAATAATATATTTAAAACTGTCGGTGCTTTGGCTTTCGGACTGACTTTGATGACGGGCTTTTCTTCCTGTGAGGATTACCTTGACAAGGAGCCTGATTCAGATGTAAGTGCCGACACACCGTTCAAGAATTTCACCAATATGCAGGGGTATGTGGAGGAAATCTACAACTGTATCCCCGACAAGGCGAAATGCTATTGGACCACTTCCTGGAATCTCGGAGACGATGAGATCATGAATCCTCAGGCGGAATCTGACCGTCTTATCCAGACACAAATAGACCTTGGAAACTTCTATGCATGGCAAGACAACAATCAATTCTGGTTTGCCGCCAAGAAAGGTGATCTTGATCCCACTTCAAACAATGCGTTCAACCATCGTCTTGCAGGTCATGCGTGGTATTGCATAGCAAAATGCAATAAAGGTATTCAGGAGATAGATAATTACTTTACAGGTACATCTGAAGAAAGAAACCTCATACTCGGTCAACTTTATTTCTTTCGTGCATGGTGGCATTTTGAAATGATGCAATTCCTCGGAGGTCTTCCTTATGTCGATCAGGTGTTTTCTGCAAGCGAGTCCCCTCGTATGGAGCGCCTCTCCTATACGGAGTGTGCCGACAAGGCAGCTGAAGATTTCAAGAAAGCTGCAGAGTTGTTGCCCGTGAACTGGGATAATACAACTGCAGGAAAAAGAACTCTTGGAAAAAATGAACTTCGTATCAACAAGATCACGGCACTTGCTTATCTCGGTAAGAATTATCTCTGGGCAGGCAGTCCGTTGATGCAGAACGGTGCTCAGACCGGTGGAGCTCATACCTATGATTATAGTCAGGATTATGCGCGTCTCGCCGCTGACGCTCTTGGGGAGGTGATTACCCTTGTCGAGTCTGGACAGACCCAGTATGAGTTCGCCTCTTTCGATTATGAAAATATCTACGATCATAAGAAATCATCCGGTGTGGAGACAAGCTATAGTGAAATTTTCTTCACGACAGGTCGCAACTGGTTGCAACCGGGGGGCAAGGAGGCCCTGCTAAGAGGTCCTTCTGCAGGTTGGTCTTACACACGTTATAATTACTCGCGTACTTTTGGACCTAACCAGTTGTGTGCACAGGATAACCACATCCATCAGGCTACTGCCAACTATGTTAAAAATTATGGTATGGCTAACGGTCTCCCGTTGGATGATCCTGATTCCGGCTGGGATCCCACCCATCCTTTTAAGAATCGCGACCCACGTTTTTATCATGACATCGTGTTTGACGGCGTAAAATATATCAATGCTGATCCTGACGTCGCCGACAAGCCCATGAAGTATGCCGGGCTTGCCACAGGAGGGTCTATGAGAGCGATAACCAACGCGAGCCGTTCAGGTTATTTCTACCAGAAACTTGTGCCTCATACATGCCAGAAATATGATTCAGGTTCAGTCGATGATTACGGACCGAATCCTCATGCTTACATCCCTTATATGCGTCTTGCTGATGTCTATCTTATGTATGCAGAAGCCGCCGCAGTGCTTGGCGGTCCTTCCGGAAAATCCACTAAATGTACTCTTAGCGCGGCAGATGCCATCAACAAACTTAGAGACCGTGTGGGAGCCGGACATGTGGCTGACAAATTCGTCGGCAATGCATTTATGGATGAAGTGCGTCGTGAACGTGCCGTGGAGCTTGCTTTCGAGGGATTCCGATTCAATGACCTTCAGCGTTGGCTCCTTCTCACCGAACCGGAATATACAGTCAAGACATCACAGGAATTTATCCGTGTTTCAGGCGCAGACGAAAGTTTCTTTGCAGAGAATGATCCTGCCGATGCCGAGGTAGCGGAATTCCACGAAGAAGTTATTTTAACCCGTAATTTTGACTCTAAACATTATTGGTTCCCGTTGCTTCGCGACGATACCTATATTTATGAAGGGTTTAAACAGAATCCGGGATGGTAATGGAAATTAATCTAACCTTACGCGAAACAATATGATATCAAAATATAAAACTTTTCTCCCGATGGTGATTGCCGCTTCCTTGTGTGCGGCAGATGCTACGGCAGCTATTGACGAAACTCCGGATTCGTTGGCTCAGACCATAAAGGTGCAGTTGCCGTTCCGTACTGTCGAAAAGACCGATATGCTCGGTGGGGCGGAAGTGCTTGATCTGGAAAAACTCATGGAGATCAACTATATCAATAACCTTGATAATTCAACGATTTCCGGTTATGTCTCCGGTTTCAATGGCAATTCTCTTTGGGGCATGGATGCTGACAATGACAATGGCTTCCTTGTGCTTATTGACGGTGTGGCACGCGACATGAACAACGTGTCTTCCTCAGAAGTGAAATCCATCACATTTCTCAAAGGTGCGGCTGCCACAGTACTTTATGGCGCTCGTGCGGCAAAAGGCGTGATCTATATCACTACAAAACGAGGGGAAAACGCTCCTCTGAGTATTAAAGTGAGGGCAAATACGGGCTGGCATGTGGCAAAGTCTTTCCCTGAATATCTTGGTTCGGCTGAATATATGACCCTCTACAATGAGGCGCGTGCGAACGATGGTCTCGCACCTTCTTATAGTGCTGATCAGATCTACAACACCGCTGCGGGCACTAATCCTTATAAATATCCCAACCTGGATATGTATTCAAAGGATTACGTGAAGAAAGCTTACAATCGCACAGACGCCACTCTTGAAATATCAGGAGGAAACGAGCGTGCCCGTTTCTATACTAATGTGAATTATTATCGTCTTGGAGACTATCTGAAATTTGGTGAGGCAAAAGATAATTTCACAGATAGATTCAGTGTTAGAGGCAACATCGATGTAGATATTACTGAATGGGTGAGCGCATATGTCAATGCAAGCGCAACATTCTATGGAGCGAGATCTGCACACGGTGACTACTGGCAGGCGGCATCAACTTTCCGTCCTAATAGGCTTACGCCTCTTATTCCAATTGATCAGATTAATCCGGGAGCATCAAATTCTCTTGATCTTCTCGGCGCAACCAGCAATATTTTCAACGGATCATTCCTTGCCGGTTCTCAGATCGACAAGACCAATATCTTCGCTGATTATCTTGCAAAGGGATACAATAAGTTCACAAGCCGCCAGTTTCAGTTTGACACAGGTGTGAATCTTGATCTTGATATGCTTACAAAGGGGCTCACATTCAACACTCGTTTTGCTGTGGATTATGCAACCTCTTATAATACAAGCTACACCAATTCTTATGCCACCTTCATACCGACCTGGAATAATTCCAACGGTTATGACGAGATCACCTCAATCACAATCGAAGGTAAAGACGAGCATTCGGGAGTGCAGAATATTTCAGGTTCCACCAACCGTCAGACCATCTATTGGTCAGGACAGTTTGATTATACACGTTCTTTCGATGATGTGCATAATTTTCATGCCCTTGCTGTGGCAGCCGGCTGGCAACGCACTTTCTCCGGTCAATATCACCGCCTGAGCAGTGCGAATATCGGTTTCGAGGTTGATTATAACTATGATCGCCGCTATTATGCTGATTTGGCTGTGACTGGGGTTCATTCTTCTCGCCTCGCTCCGGGTCATCGCCAGGCTTGGTCTCCTTCTGCCACTATAGGCTGGAGACTGACAGGTGAAGAGTTTTTGAAAGACAACGATATTGTCAATGACCTTATGCTTTCAGCTTCAGGCGCGATACTTCACCAGGATATCGATATCAAGGACTACTACATGTATAGTGCAAACTACACAAACGGTGGTTGGTATAGTTGGGCTGTTGGTGGCACGGCTGCAGCATATCCTAAACGCGGAGAGAACGTTGATCTGACTTTCATCAAACGTAAGGAACTTACTGCCGGTCTGCGTGGTGAGTTGTTCAGTCATATGATTGATTTCAATGCTATGTTCTTCCTGTATAAGACTGAAGGACTTATCAACAACAATTCGTCGAAATTCCCTACATACTTCTCCACTTATTATCCGGAAGCTTCATTCGTGCCTTATTTGAACCTTAACGACAACCGTCGCACAGGTTTTGATTTCGCAGTCAATTTTAAAAAGGATTTCGGAGAATTTGATTTTAAAGTTGGCGTGACCGGTACTTACTACGACACTAAGGCAACCAAACGTGATGAAGTTTGGGAGAACGCTTATCAATATCGTGAAGGAAAGGCTGTCGATGGTATCTGGGGTTATAAGTGTCTCGGCTTCTTCAAGACTGACGAAGAGGCGGCGGCAGCCAATCAAGCTGCTCTCGGCAGTTCCACTCTCAAGGCTGGTGACCTCAAATATGCCGATATCAATGGTGATGGAAAGATTGATTCTAACGACCAGGTGTTCCTTGCAAAAGGTGGCTGGTATGGCAGTCCGTTCTTCATGGGCGTGAATCTTGCGGCTTCCTGGAAAGGATTTACATTATTTGTTCATGGTCTCGGATCTTTTGGCGGACATGGATTGAAGAATTCCAATTCTTATTACAAGATGGTTGGCGACAATAAATATACTGCCGCTGCCCGCGACCGATGGACCCCCGAAACCTCTGCAATCGCAACCATGCCTCGTCTCACAACAACAAATGGTGCGAACAACTATGTGGATTCTGATTTCTGGCTCTACGATACTGATAATTTCAGCATTGACAAGATTCAGCTCACCTATGATTTCCCGGAATCTATTATTCATGGTCCGGTGGTGAAGGGTCTGCAGCTTTATCTAAGTGCTGACGATATCCTGACAATTGGTAAGAACCGTAAGATCATGGAAATGAATATAGGGGGAGCACCCCAGTCACGTTTCTATAACATAGGAGCAAAAGTAACTTTCTAAATCTCTCAAAATGAAAAACAATATAATTAAATATATAGCCGCAGCTTCAGTCCTGATGGGTCTCGTCTCTTGCGATGACCTGTTTGAGCCCGCTATCGAGAATATCAAGGACGAGAACTCGATGGAGACCGAGCCTAACTATGCCGACGCTATCCTTGGCAGTGCCTACATTCTGATGCCATATCCTTCTGTCCCTGAAAATGATGTGGCTACAGATGATGCTGTTTCAAACGATATTGATAATGCTTATCTTTCGTTGGCAGGGGGTTCCTGGACTTCACAGACAGGCGTCTCGGTCAACAACTGGCGCGATCGTAATGCGTCTATACAGTATTGCAATCTGCTTCTTGAGCATGTGGATGCTATTCAATTTTCAACCACAGAATCGATCAATGAGATGTTCAGAGACCGTCTACGTGGTGAAGCTTATGGTTTGCGTGCTTTGAACATGTTCTATCTCCTTCAGAATTATGCCGGCAAGACTGCGTCTGGCGATCTGATGGGTGTGCCTATCTGGACATCATCTTTCGGAGCTTCATCTGACTTGAACGTGCCACGCAACAGTTTTGCTGAATGTATGAAACAGTTGTTTGACGATGTGGATGCCGCGATTTCTTATCTCCCTGTGGATTATAAGGATATCGCTGATGGTGAAGTGCCTTCCAAATATGCGTCCAAGGGAGTGTCGAGCGCTATGTACAACCGTGTTAACGGTGCCACTACCGCTCTCCGCCTTTCCGGTCGTATCGCTGAGGCTATCGCAGCTCAGGCTGCTCTTCTGGCTGCAAGCCCCGCTTTCTCAGATCAATCGGGAATCACTTGGGAGGATGCCGCTAATCGTGCGGGTACAGTCCTTGACCGAATAGGTGGAATCAGCGGGCTGTCTTCAACAGGTCATTTATGGTTTACAGCGGAGCAGATTGGCGGTAGCGTCACAGCTTCTGAAAACCATCCTGAGGTGATCTGGAGAGGTGGTGCGGAAGAAAATTCCACTATTGAAGCTGATAATTTTCCCCCGTCTTTATATGGTAAAGGTCGTGTGAATCCTACTCAGAATCTTGTGGACGCTTTTCCAATGGCAAATGGTTATCCTATTTCCGATAGCCGTTCGGAATATGAT
Source organism: uncultured Muribaculaceae bacterium (assembly GCA_910583795.1). Lineage (GTDB taxonomy): Bacteria > Bacteroidota > Bacteroidia > Bacteroidales > Muribaculaceae > Lepagella. The sequence goes on along the minus strand of CAJTZQ010000034.1, from coordinate 27,805 downwards.
AAGTCGAATCCGTATGCAGGGCGTGATCCCCGTTTGGCTGCTTATATAGTGACAGACGGCAGCACACTTGGCGTGAACGATGCTACTATTTCTACGGGAATAAATTCATCTACAAACGATGGTATTAACAAGGAATCAGGTTATTCTACTCGCACCGGGTATTATTTGCGTAAGCTTCTTCGAAATGATGTAAATCCTAACTCTACTAATGAGGTTAAGAGATATCATTACACCACTCGGATCCGTTTTACTGAAATTTTCCTTGCTTATGCCGAGGCTGCAAATGAGGCGTGGGGACCAACAGCGACCGGGTCTCATGGTTACTCTGCTTACGATGTGATAAAAGCAATCCGCCAGCGTGCGGGTGTTGGTGTTGACAACGGTGATCCCTATCTGGAATCCGCAAAGAGCAGCAAAGAGAGCATGCGTGAGCTTATCCGTAATGAACGCCGCATAGAGCTTTGTTTTGAAAACAAAAGATTCTGGGACATTCGTCGCTGGAAATCTGACCTTAACGAAACTGCAAAAGGTGTATCGATAGATGGTTCATCTTACAATTATATAGATGTGGAGCCACGCCACTATAGTGATTATATGATATATGGACCACTTCCGTATACCGATGTGTTGAAATTCAGTAATCTTGAACAAAATGCAGGTTGGTAAACAACATCCTTAATTGAAACGACATGACAAACTTAAAAAATAGCATAATAGCAGGACTTGGGATCCTTCTGTCAGTATCGGCTGTATCCTGTAAAAATGGAGACAATGAATTCCCGGATTTCGAGAATGGCGTGACAGCATATTTTGCAAACCAATATCCCTCGCGTTGTGTTGTCTTGGGTGATTATCCCGATGGAGACAACTCCCTTGACAATGAGCACAAGGTGATGATACTCGCAACTCAGGGAGGCGCCTATAAATCTCGCAATCTCAAGATTGATGTGGCTATCGACCCTTCTCTCGTCGAGAATCTGACTTTCCCTGATGGCTCTCCCGTAAAAGTGATGCCCGAAAATTATTATTCTTTGGAATCAACGACTTTCACAAAGAAGAAAGATTATCTTTTTGGAAGTGAGGTGACTCTTACGGATGCTTTCTTTGCGGATCCGGAATCAATAAAAAACACTTATGTGATACCGGTGCGTATGGTTAATGCAATTGGAGCCGACCAAATCCTTTCGGGCACACCGATAAATCCCGAAAGTAATCCGGCAAGATGTGATGCGTCTGCATGGAGTGTGCTCCCTCAGGACTATGTGCTCTATTGCGTGAAATATGTCAACCCATGGGATGCAAGCTATTGCCGAAGAGGAGTGGATCAGATTAATGATGCAGTGACCGGTTCCTCAACTAATGTCCGCCATGAAGAATATGTGGAAAAAGATGAGGTTGTCAGACTCACTACCAAATCTATGAGTGAAGTTGTGTTTCCGCTTTCCACTATTGTTCCTGATGGGGAATCTGTAAAGACATTGACATGCGATCTGATCTTGAAATTCAACGGAGAAGACTGCTCAATCTCTACATCTACAGAAGGAATGTCTGCTTCAGGCACAGGCAAGTTTGTGAAACTTGGAGATAAACACAGCTTGAATACTGAAGATCGGGATGTGATCTATCTTGATTATCAAGTGGATTTCGGAAACCGTCAGTTCACTACTAAAGACACTTTGGTGGTTCGCTCACGTGAGATTGTTCCTGAGTTTAATTTCAACCCCATTTACACAAAGTGACAGTCATATGAAAATTGATAATAAATATTATTTGGCTTTGGCTTTAATCCCGATGCTCACAGGATGTGCCGATTATTTCGACACAAACAACTATGCAGTGGAAAAGCCGGAAGATATGGTTCAATATGAGTATCTGAATGCCTATAAGCCGCTTAAAGAATATATTGACCGCGCATCCCATCCCGGATTCCTTCTTGGAACCGGGGTGAGCGCTCCCGAGTACTTGAAAGGAGAGAATGTATATCTTCTCACTAATTCCAATTTCGATCAGGTCACAGCCGGAAACGCTATGAAGTATGCATCTGTCGTATCCGACGACGGAACGATGAATTTCGGAACCGTACATGATTTTGTGTCTGCTGCCACAGAAGCAGGAATGCAGGTCTATGGTCACACACTTTGTTGGCATGAGCAGCAAAATGTGAAATGGCTCAATTCTCTAATCGCCGATAAGGAAATTGCTTTCGATCCTAACGAACGTCTTGAGGTGGAAGATGCTGTAGCTGATTTTTCAAAAGGTGCTCAATGGGGCTGGGGACAGTTCGGAAACAGCACAGGCCCGGTGATCAATTCTGACGGATGTTTCGAACTCACACAAGACACCCCGACTGCAAATTTCTGGGAATTACAATATCAGATAGTGCCTGAGGTTGCTCTTGTTGCAGGTCAAGAATATATTCTTAAAGTCATGGTCAAAGGCACTTCTGAAGGAGTCATTCAAGGAAAAGTTGGTGACTGGGGTGGCGGCCCCGGCATCAGACTCTCTTTCAATGAAGATTGGGAGGAGAAGACATTTAAGTTCACACCGACTGTCGATGGCAATAACTTTGTACTTTTCCAGCATGGTGATTTTGTGGGTACCGTGCAAATCCGATATGTTAAGGTCGTACATGAGGAGGCACCTTCGGTAGCGATTCCTGTCCCTGTGTGGGAACCCGATTTTGCTTCAATAGAAAATAAAGACGATGCAATCATGGGGTGGGGTAATAACTCTACACGCAAGGTTGTGGATAATGTTCTTGAACTCACTAATCCCTCAAAAGTTAATCCTTGGGAGGCTCAGGCTGGTAAAGATTTTGATACTCCAATGGAGGTGGGAACAAAATATTATATAAAACTGAAAGTAAAGGGATCTAAAGAAGGTAGTATTTCCGCAGGTTTCCAAAATCCTAACGGGTATATCGGTTGTGGAGATTTCAATCGGATTTCATTTACAACAGATTGGCAGGAGGTCACTGTGGCTGCGACATGCAACGGAGATAATGCTGTCCGTTTCTTATTCAGTTATGGTGATTTTGACGGAACTGTCTATATTGAAAGCATGTGTCTGTATTATGAAGAGTTGGGCAATAAAATACCTTTGACTCCGGAAGAGAAAGCTGAAGCCCTTACTGTTGAAATGGAACGTTGGGTAAAAGGCATGATGGAAGCAACAGAAGGTAAAGTTAAAGCCTGGGATGTTGTCAACGAACCGATTTCCGGAGGTCCATGGGGACAGCGCTATGATCTTCAGCATGCCGCTACCAGCGAAGATCCCTCCAACAAGTTCTATTGGCAAGATTATCTCGGCGATGACTATGTACGTGTGCCCGTTAAGTTTGCCCGTCAGTATTTTGAAGAAAACGGTGGCAATCCTTCCGATCTCAAGCTCTTTATCAATGATTATAATCTTGAGAGTGACTGGGACGACAATCAGAAACTTAGGAGCCTTATAAGTTGGATTGAACAATGGGAAAGCGATGGAGTGACCAAAATTGACGGTATCGGGACTCAGATGCATATTAATTACTATCTCAATCCACAGACTCAGAAAAGCAAGGAAGATCATATTGTCAAGATGTTTGAACTTATGGCGGCTACAGGTAAGCTGGTACGTATCACAGAACTTGACATGGGTTTATGTGACGAAAGCGGCAATGCTGTCAAGACTGATGATGTGACATTTGAACAGCACAAACTTATGGCTGAGCATTATAAATGGATAATCCGGAAATATTTCGAGATCATTCCGCAGGCTCAACAATATGGAATATGCCAATGGGCTCAGACTGACAGTCAGGAGGGTTCAGGATGGCGTGCCGGCGAACCTATAGGACTTTGGAACCTTAACTATAACCGTAAGCCTGCCTATGGAGGTTTTGCCGATGGACTTCAGGGAAATTAATCACTATATGTGACTTTTAGCTGTAAATAATCTTCCGGGGGCGGTGTCTCCATCGTTCCCGGAAGTGCTTTTAATCCAAGTTGGCTAATTTGGGATGATATGCTGCTTCATAATTAAATAATATAATCATAATAATAACAATAATGAATAATCTGGTAATCGCTTCTCTATTCATCCTTGCCGGATGCGGTTCGACCTTCGCTGAGATTTATAACGATGGCGTGCCGGCAACTACAAATATCCCTCTTGCAAAGTATCCTTCCGTGGATTCTGATTCGAAAGCCACTTTCAAACTTTTTGCTCCGGATGCCAAAGATGTAAAAGTGGATATCTGCGGGAAAAAGTATGATATGATCCGTGATGAGGATGGAACCTGGACCGCGACTACCTCGCCACTTGTGGAAGGATTTCATTACTATTTCCTAATTGTGGATGGTGTCGCTGTAAACGACCCTGCTTCCGATACATTCTATGGTTGTGGCAGAATGGCATCCGGAATAGAAATACCGGAAAAACCGCAAGTTGCCTCCTACTACACTTTTAATAAGGATATTCCTCACGGACAGGTCCGTGAATGTCAGTACTATTCAAATGAGGAAAAAGCACGCAGGCGTTGCTTTGTCTATACACCTGCAGAATATGAAAAGGCAACTGAAAAATCTTATCCTGTACTTTATTTGCAGCACGGCATGGGGGAGGATGAAACCGGATGGCACACTCAGGGAATGATGGCAAACATTCTTGATAATCAGATCGCTTCCGGCAAGTGTGTCCCTATGATTGTTGTCATGGACTATGGCAATTGCGGATATATCCACGGCTCAATATCCGGTGAAAGCCGTGACAGTTTCGGAGCTTCTTTCACTCCGATTCTTCTTAACGATATTATCCCGTTTGTGGAAAGCTCTTTCCGTGTGAAAACAGATCGAGAAAACCGTGCCATGGCGGGGCTTTCATGGGGTGGTCATCAGACTCTTGAAACCACTCTCAACAATCTTGACAAGTTTGCTCATATAGGTTCGTTCAGTGGAGCGCTCTTTTTTCTTGCCAATGGACTTGAGAACGCCTATGGAGGCGTGTTTAACGACGCCGATAAATTCAATTCTCAGGTGAAAACCTTTTTCTTCGGCATGGGATCTGAAGAGAATTTTGGAAGCGATAAAATAAGCGCAGCCTTGAAAAATGCCGGAATCAACCACATTTACTATTCTTCGGAAGGCACTCACCATGAGTGGCTCACATGGCGCAGATGCCTTAATGAATTTTTGCCTTTGATTTTTAAATAAGACTTGTCGTATGAATAAATTATGTATGTATATAGCGGCATATGTCATTGCGGGGAATGTAATGCCTGCTTCTGCAGACAATCCGGTTGTCCAAACATGCTACACGACTGATCCGGCGCCGATGGTATATGGCGACCGTCTTTATGTCTATACCGGTCATGACGAAGACAAGGCTGATTTTTTCTGGATGCAGGAATGGAGGGTATATTCAACCGATGACATGGTCAATTGGACCGACCACGGATCTCCTCTTGCCATTGAAGATTTTTCCTGGGGAGATGACCGTGCATGGGCGCCACAATGTGTTGAACGTAACGGGAGGTTTTATCTCTATGTCCCTATTCATTCAAAACTTAGCGGAACCATGGCGATAGGGGTGGCAGTGGGGGATTCCCCTGTAGGCCCTTTTAAGGACGCAATCGGGAAACCTCTTGCCGACGGAAGCTGGGACTATATCGATCCTACGGTTTTTATCGATGATGATGGACAGGCTTATCTTTATTGGGGCAATCCGGAAATATATTATGTGAAACTTAATGACGACATGATTTCATATTCAGGAGAAATCATGAAAGTTGAACAGACTGTGGAGGGATTTGGTGCTCCCGGGCCGAAGTTACGAAAAGAAGGGGAGAAATATAAAGACAATTATACCGAGGGACCTTGGTTTTATAAGCGCAACGGGAAATATTATCTTCTCTATGCCGCTGGAGGTGTGCCGGAGCATATAGCTTATTCCATGAGCGATTCGCCTGAAGGACCATGGGAATATATGGGGGAAATTATGCCTCTCACCGACACCGGATCTTTCACCAACCATTGTGGAGTGGTGGATTACAAAGGGAAATCATACTTTTTTTATCATACAGGGAAATTGCCAGGCGGGGGTGGTTTTGCACGTAGTGTGGCGGTTGAGCAGTTTGAGTATAATCCTGACGGCACTTTCCCGGTGATAATGCCTACCGGGAAAGGTGTCCCTGCTGTAGATGCACTCAATCCTTATGGCAGAATTGAAGCTGAAACTATGGCATGGTCGCAAGGGGTGTCGACAGAACCTAACGCCTTTACGGGTGTGTATGTTTCCGACGTTCATGACGGTGATTACATAAGACTCGCAAATGTGAATTTCATGAGTGGGGGTCCGAAAACTTTCGGTGCGTCAGTTGCGAGCGCATTGCGTGGCGGAACAATTGAAGTAAGAATAGATAGTTTGGATGGTCCTCTTGTGGCTACATTGGAAGTTCCCGGCACAGGAGGGTGGGAAAACTGGAAATATTTAGAAACTCCCGCTGTGGCTGAAGTGCCGGGATTGCATGATGTCTATTTCCTTTTTAAGGGGAGGAAAGGTCCGAAGCTTTTTAACATTGACTACTGGCATTTTAAATGAATTAAGAATTATGAAAATACTACAAGTTATAGCTTCTATAATTTTTGGTGTCGGCGTATGCACAAGCAATGTTTTTGGAGCTCCTGATCCGGATTTCCATATATATCTTTGTATCGGGCAGTCTAACATGGAAGGAAACGCCTTGATAGAGCCTATCGATCGTCAGGATGTGTCTGACAGATTCCGGGTGATGGCTACAACAGAATTTTCAAATCCGAAAAGGCATCTTGGTGAATGGTATGTGGCTCAGCCTCCGCTGGTGAGAGAATACACCGGGCTAACCCCGATTGATTATTTCGGGCGCACAATGATTGCAAATCTTCCGGAAAATGTTAGAATCGGTGTGATCCCCGTGGCAGTGGGCGGTTGCAAAATCGAGCATCTTGCCAAGGATTTCAATCCCGCGAAGTTGGAATCGGAAGCCGAATGGTTTAAGAATTTTATGCGGGCATACGACAACTATCCTTACAAGCGTTTAATAGAGTGTGCGAAAAAGGCTCAGAAGGAGGGAGTCATCAAGGGAATATTGCTTCATCAGGGGGAATCTAACAACGGAGACAAGGAATGGTGTAAGAAAGTGAAAAAATTGTATGACGATATCCTTTCCGATCTTGGTTTGACTCAGGAATCTGTGCCGCTGTTTGCAGGAGAAGTCGTAGCCTCAGATCAGGGAGGTGTGTGCGGCGGTATGAATGCGATTATACGCATTCTTCCGCAGACTTTGAGCGCGGCACATGTGGTGTCATCCGCGAACCTTTCTCAAAAGGGCGACGGTTTACATTTCACTACTCAGTCCTATCGTGTATTGGGATGTCGGTATGCGGTGAAGATGCTTGCATCGATGGGTATATCTGATCCGATTCTTGCTTATTCGGGAGAGCCAGGTCTTGACCTCTCAACCGAGCCTAAGGAAGACGATTTTATTTTCGATTTGAAAAGTTTCAGTCCTGTGCTGAGGGCTTTAGGATCGTTTGAACTTTCTACTGGAGAATTTTTTGCCGGAGAAAACGGGCTTGGCGGCTGGGAATATGAAGATCCTATCGATTTGTCTAAGTATAAGTATCTTGTGGCGGAACTTGCTGACGAAGACAACGACGCCACGGAATTGTGGGTTTACGATTCAAAAATGATTCATGAGAAATCGTATGAAGGGAAATTTAATGGAAGGAAACTGATAGTGGCAGAACTTAATGGAATGATGAAAAATCTTGATAGCGGAATTGAGACACTCGACACATCAAAAGTTTATCGTGTATGTTTCTGTTGTCGCGGACATCATCCCATTCGTATCAAGCATGTCTTTGCAACTAACAGGAATCCTTATGACTATTCTGACGGTCGCTGATATTTTCCGATGGAATACTTGAATTATAAGTATTGACAAACGAATAAAATTTAATATTATGGAATTAGCTTTAAACACAGGAAAGACAGCTGAGTCGAAAGGTTTCTATAAGCTTTCGATGTTGCAGTGTGTGGGATTTGGGTCAGGCGATCTTGCCCAGAATCTGATCTACCAGACAATCAGCATGTATCTCCTCTTCTTCTATACCAATGTCTACGGACTTGATCCTGCTGTGGCTGCAGTGATGTTTCTTATTGTGAGGATCATAGATGTGATATGGGATCCTTTGGTGGGCACTTTTGTCGACAAACATGATCCCAAAATGGGGAAATACCGTTCCTACCTTATTTTAGGAGGAATCCCTCTCACAGCATTCGCAATTCTTTGTTTTTGGAACGGATTTTCCGGATCGTTGCTCTATGCCTATGTCACATACGTGGGACTTTCCATGTGCTATACTCTTGTAAATGTGCCCTACGGTGCCTTGAATGCCTCGCTTACGCGCGATACGGATGAAATTACAAAACTGACGTCCGTGCGTATGTTTATGGCTAACGTGGGCGGACTTGCCGTGGGAATGGGTATTCCTATCATACTGAAACTGTTTGATCCGTCGGAGACCTCCGACATGTCGACAAGCGACAGCGCATGGCTTTCAACAATGACTCTTTATGGAGGCATCGGCTTGCTTCTGCTCTTTTTCTGTTTTTCGCAGTGCAGGGAACGTGTGGTGATGGATAAAAGTGCCACAGAGAATGTAAAGGTTTCTGATCTTTGGATGGAATTTGTGCATAACCGCCCGTTGCGGATCCTTGCGTTTTTCTTTATCACGGCTTTTGCCATGATGGCTATCGGCAACGCTGCCGGTGCATATTATATCAACTATAATCTTCATGGAAGCGCCGGAGAACTCTCCATCTTCATGGGTCTCGGCTCCATCCCTGCATTTATCTTTATGCCTATGATTCCGGCAATAAAGAAAATGGTCGGGAAGAAAGGGATGTTCTACATTTTTCTTATAACTGCTATCGTCGGGATGGCGATGCTTTATGCCGTTTCGATGATAGAATCGCTGAAATCGCAGATGTGGCTTGTGTATGTGGCCCAGTTTGTAAAATCTACCGGAGTGATTGTCGCAACAGGATATATGTGGGCGCTTGTGCCTGAAGTGATCTCTTTCGGAGAGTTTACACATGGCAGACGTATAGCCGGAATTGTAAACGCTTTGACAGGCATCTTCTATAAGGCGGGTATGGCTTTAGGTGGTGTTGTCCCCGGGCTTGTTTTGGCGTTTGTTGGGTTTGATAAAGACGCTACCGAACAGACACTTTTTGCACAACAGGGAATTTTATGGCTCGTTGCGGTTATTCCTGCAATTCTTCTTGTGTTGGCAATGTTTATCATTTCCCGTTATGAACTTGATGACGATGTGATAGACGATATCAACCGTAAGATTGAAGCTCGTCATAATAATTGAAAAATAATGTAACATAACAAAAACACAAATTATAATGAGAACAATATTTTTTGGACTGGCTCTTTTTGCATTGGCTACAAATGCGTGTGGAACGTCTGATAAGTCTGCTGCAGCTCCTGTCACTGTAAAGGATCATTTTAAGAATGATTTTCTGATAGGTGCAGCTATCCCTGTGCCTCATGTAAGTGGGCTTGATCCCAAGGCTGATTCTGTTGTAAGCCTTCATTTTAATTCGGTGGTGGCTGAAAACTGTATGAAATGTGAGAAGATACATCCTGAAGCCGACCGTTATTTTTGGGACGATGCGGATGCGTTTGTGAAATATGGAGAAGACAGGGATATGGCTGTTATCGGTCACTGTCTTGTATGGCATTCCCAGCTTGCTCCTTGGTTTCCATATGATGAAAACGGGAAATATGTAAGTGCAGAGGTTTTGAAAGAACGCATGAAAGACCATATATACACTATCGTAGGTCGTTACAAAGGACGGATCCACGGATGGGATGTGGTCAACGAGGCGATTGAAGATGACGGTAGCTATCGCCATACTCCTTTCTATGACATATTGGGTGAGGAGTACATCCCCCTCGCATTCCAGTATGCACATGAAGCGGATCCTGATGCTGAACTCTATCTTAATGATTTCTCTATGGCACTCCCGGCAAAACGCGATGCATACGTGCGCATAATCGGTGAATTGAAAAATCGTGGGCTTCGCATAGACGGAATGGGGATGCAGAGCCACATAGGTCTTGACTACCCTGATATGGATGAATATGAGAAAACTATCGTGGCTCTTGGCAATGCAGGAGTCTCGGTTATGGTGACTGAGCTTGACATGACTGCTCTCCCTACAGTTAACTTCGGAGCCAACGTAAACGATAGTGTCAAATTCAGCGGAAATAATAATCCTTATCCTGATTCTCTTCCCTCTGAAGTCTCCAAGGAATGGAACGAGCGTATGGCAAGTGTGTTCCGGCTTTATAAGAAACATTCTGATCATATTTCAAGAGTGACTTTCTGGGGCACATACGACGGTATGTCTTGGCGTAACGATTGGCCTATTCCAGGACGTACGGACTATCCTCTTCTTTTTGACCGCGGCTATAACATGAAGCAGTTTATGGAAAATGAACTTGCAGGTAATGGGGCGGATATATAATTTATAAAAGAAAAGACATGACTCCTATCAAAACTACAAAACGTTACCTTTTCCCTGCCGACTATATGGCGGATCCGAGTGTGCATGTATTTAACGGAAAAATATACATCTATCCTTCTCACGATATAGAACTTGACAATGTCGAGAACGACAACGGCGACTGCTATGTGATGGAAGATATGCATGTGCTTTCTATCGATGGCGACCCCATGACCGGGAAAGTGACTGACCATGGAAAGGCATTCGACATGAAGGATGTGCCTTGGGCAGGCCGTCAGCTTTGGGACTGTGACTGCGCTGAAAAAGATGGAAAATATTATCTGTATTTTCCATTGAAAGATAAGAACGATATTTTTCGTATAGGTGTGGCTGTGGCTGATTCTCCTGAAGGTCCGTTTATTGCCGATCCTGATCCTATCAGGGGTAGCTATTCAATGGATATATGTGTGCTCAAGGAGGGTGAGGACTATTATTTATACTTCGGAGGTCTCTGGGGCGGTCAGCTTCAGCGATATCGCGACAACAAGGCTCTCGAATCGGCGGTGCTTCCTGAAGGTGATGAACCGTCGCTGCCGAGCCGGTGTGTCAGGTTGAGTAAAGATATGCATCAGTTTGCCGAAGATCCACGTCCCGTGCAGGTTGTGGATGAAGAAGGGAATCCTTTAAAGGCTAATGATCCCCACCGTTTCTTTGAGGCATCGTGGGTACACAAGTACAACGGGAAATACTATTTCTCTTATTCCACAGGCGACAGCCATCTTCTCTGTTATGCCGTAGGTGACAACCCTTACGGTCCGTTTGTCTATAAAGGAGAGATTCTGACTCCGGTAGTGGGATGGACCACTCATCATTCCATCGTGGAATATAAAGGGAAATGGTATCTTTTTCATCATGACAGTGTCCCATCAGGTGGCAAATCATGGCTGAGAAGTCTTAAAGTATGTGAACTGACATACGATAAGGATGGAAATATCCTTACAATAGACGGCGCAGACTGAGTCAGAAAAAATCAATTACACTACTTACTGTGGCTTCATTTGTCGTATTAGACATGTGATGATTGTGTATAGTGCCGCTCTTAACCGTATAAGTAAGTATTAAAACAAAGTAATTCGCCGGAGGGAAATTGTTTCTCCGGCGAATTAATTAATAAATCGTGATCTTTTGAAAGCATTAGTTAATTGTAGAACATAAATGACACCATTATGCGATTGAAAAAAATAATCTGTGTTTGCCTTTTTGTAGTTTGCTTTCTGTCAATCAAGGCTGACGGAAATATGGAATTGTGGTATTCCCGTCCGGCAAAAGAATGGGTTGAAGCTTTGCCTGTCGGCAATTCAAGGATGGGTGCCATGATATATGGAGGTATAGACAAAGAACGTATTCAGCTTAATGATGAGACATTCTGGGCTGGCAGTCCTTATTCAAATAATAATCCTGAAGGCAGGGAGCATCTTGAGGAAATAAGGAAGCTGATTTTCGACGGTAAAGAGAATGAGGCAGAGAAGTTAATCGACAAATATTATCTTACTCCTCACCATGGGATGTCTTATCTGACATTGGGAGAACTTACCATCGATTTTTTTCATGGTGGTGACGTTTCGGCTTATAGAAGGTCTCTTGATATTTCTGAAGCAGTAGCGGACGTGTCGTATAAAGTAGGGGATATTAATTATAGACGCCAGACGGTTGCCTCGTTGCCAGACGGAGTGATAGCTGTCAATCTGACTGCCGATAATAAAAATGGATTGAATTTCTTTTTAGGGTATGATCTGCCGGAAGGAGGTAAGTTGGCTATCTCCAAAAGTGAGATGACTGTTACGATAGACGGTCTGGATCAGGAAGGTATTCCGGGTAAGCTTGTGGCTAAATGTGGTATAAAAGTGAAGACGGATGGAAATATAAAGTCAAATAAAGGGGGGATAGCAGTTGAGAATGCAGGATATGCTACCCTTTTAATTGCTTCCGCCACAAATTATAAATCCTACAACGACATAAGTGGCAACCCTCAAAAAATAGTGGATAATCTTTTATCCAATGCCAGCAAGAAGGATTTTGAACAATTGAAGGAGGCTCATGCGGCTGAATATAAACAGTTGTTTGACAGGGTAAGCCTCGTGCTTCCTGAGGGAACCGGGTCACAAAAAGAAACCGATATAAGGGTGGCTGAATTCAGTAAGGAATATGATCCTTCGCTGTTGGCACTCCTTTTTCAATACGGACGATACCTGCTTATTTCCTCTTCACTTCCGGGAGGACAGCCGGCTAACCTTCAAGGAGTATGGAATAATTCCTATCATGCTCCATGGGACAGCAAGTATACGATAAATATCAACACACAAATGAACTATTGGCCGGCGGAGGTGACAGCTTTATCGGAATGTCATGAACCATTGTTTGATATGTTGGAAGATTTGTCGCACACCGGGGCGGAAACTGCTCGCATCCTTTATGGCGCCGAAGGATGGACAGCTCATCACAACACTGACCTCTGGAGAATCTGCGGTCCCGTTGACATGGCGCAGTTTGGTATGTGGCCTAACGGTGGTGCTTGGCTTGCCACTCATCTGTGGGAGCATTATCTTTTTACGGGTGACAAAGCTTTCCTGCGTCGTTATTATCCCGTCATTAAAGGTACTGCCGATTTTTATTTAAGTTATATGGTAGAACACCCTGAATCGGGCTATCTTGTTTCTGTGCCCTCGATGTCGCCCGAACACGGATATGGCTCTTCGTGGATCACAGCCGGATGTACAATGGACAATCAGATTGCTTTCGATGCGCTCAACAATACTCTTCGGAGTGCGGAAGTGCTCGGGGAGGATGAGTCATATAGAAATAGACTTAAAGAAGCAATATCGAAACTTCAACCAATGAAGGTCGGGCGCCATGGGCAGCTACAGGAATGGAGCGTTGATGCTGATGATCCTAAAGATGAGCATAGGCATGTGTCGCATCTTTATGGGCTTTATCCTTCCCGTCAGATCACTCCTTACTCCACTCCCTTCGCCTTTTCCGGGGCGAAAAACTCTTTGATGCAGCGGGGCGATATGGCTACAGGTTGGAGCATTGGTTGGAAAATAAACCTTTGGGCACGTCTTCTCGACGGTGACCATGCCGATAAGATAATCAAAAATTTTGTGGCTTTGGTGCCGGCTTCGACTGAGCGGGGATATAAAGGTGACGGACATGAAGGAGAGGGAAGGCTTTATCCCAATCTTTTCGATGCTCATCCGCCTTTTCAGATTGATGGGAATTTCGGTTTTACTGCAGGGGTTGCCGAAATGCTTTTGCAAAGCCACGACGGAGCTCTTCATCTTTTGCCGGCTATTCCAGAAAGTTGGAGTGAAGGGGAGGTGAGAGGATTGAAAGCAAGAGGCAATTTCGATGTCGATATGAAATGGACCGGTGGTCAGTTGTCAAAAGCCAGAATCAAATCCAATCTCGGAGGGAAGATAAGGTTGAGATCGTATGTTCCTCTTAAAGGTGAAGGTCTTTCAGAAGCGAAAGGGGAATGTCCCAATCCGTTTATGAATCCTTCTGTAATCCCGGATGCAATTGTGTCGGATGAGGTAGAAGGACAATATCCTGTGATTTCCCGTACTTACGAATATGATCTTGACACGAAAGCTGGGCAAACTTACGAAGTTGAAAAGAAGTTTTAGGTATCCCCATCCGGATTTATTGTCATTCGCGATGTTGCTGCCGCTATATTTATCGGTACTGAAACCCCTGTTGGGGGAAGTATCACGTAAGGATAGTTTGTCCGTTCCTGTGTTTTTATCTTGGTTATGATGGATGAATGAAAACAAAGTTGTACTTTTGCAGACAATAAATTTATAACAATATGCATCTGCAAAATTTTAGGATCAATTCAATTCCGAATATCAGGGATTATATCATCATAATAGCCGGAATGGCTGTCTATGCGGTAGGGTTTGTGGCTTTTATTTTACCTCATGAGATAGTGATCGGTGGTATGGCCGGTTTCAGTACGTTGGTTTATTTTGCAACCGGAGGATTATTACCGGTTGCCGTAACCATGTATGCCACAAATATTTTGATGTTGGCGTGTTGGTTTAAAATCCTTGGAAAACAATTTGTTGTCAGGACGGTATTTGGAGCCACTGTCGTATCATCGATAATCGGAGCGATAGAAGGATATTTCACATCGCATCCTCCTCTCGTCACGGATCCTACCATGAGCGTCCTGATGGGTTCGGTGATCTGTGGTCTCGGCATTGGTATCTATTATTCTCATAAGGGTTCAGGGGGTGGAACCGATATAGTGGCGGCGATTTTTGAGAAAAAACTCAACGTCAGCATGGGCAGGACAATGATGATAATGGATGTGGCTATTGTGACATGTTCTTTCTTCCTCCCTTTCGACGGGGATATGGATGCAAGAATACAAAGCCGTGTGCAAACAATTTTATATGGATGGGCTTCAATTGTTATATATTCTTTTGTAGCAAATTATATTGTGAATGCCGACAAGCAGACAATCCAGTTTTTTATACTTTCTTCAAAGTGGAAAGAGATTGCTGACCATATAGCACATGAGTGTGGCAGAGGCGTCACATCATTCGACGGCAAGGGAGTCTGGACAGGAGAGGAAAGAACTATGCTTGTGGTGTGGTGTCGTCAGTATGATGCGGAACAAATATATGGTATAATCCAACGTATAGATGGAAATGCCTATATAATCCAATCCGCGGCAAAAAGTGTTTATGGCAACGGTTTCGATACGCTGCGCACCAAAGGAAATAAAAAGCTACAGGCAAAGAGACAGTAAAAACACAAAACAAATAGGCAGTAAAAAAAGACATTCCGGAATCGGTAGGCTCCGGAATGTCTTTTTTAATATATTTATCCTTCACTCGCGAAGGGTGATGGATATTTGTTTGGAATGTTAGCTTCTTTTGTTTTAACGTTGATTTTAACGTGCTCCGGCAGGGAGATAGTCAAGCCAATATTTTGCCATGGTCTTACGGAGATGAAGTGTGGTTCCTTCACGTTCGCTGATGGCGTGGGTTCGCATAGGATAGCTTATCTGGCTGAACACCTTGCCGTGTTTCACGAGTTCGTTGACAAGCATTTCGCAGTTCTGATAATGTACGTTGTCATCGCCGGTGCCGTGGATAAGCAAAAGATTTCCCTGCAAGCCGTCGGCGTATGAGATCGGGGAGCCCTTGCGGTAACCTTCGGGATTGTTCTGTGGTGTGTCCATGTAGCGTTCCTGATAAATTGTATCGTATGTTCGTTGGTCGGCTACAAAGGCGATCGCTATACCTGTCTTGAATACATCGGGATAGCGGAACATTGAATTCAGGGTCTGGCTGCCGCCACCGCTCCAGCCTGTGATACCGATTCTCTCAGGATCAATAAAAGAATATTGCTTTGCGAGATCCTGAATGCCACGAGCCTGGTCTTGAGAAGCGAAAGTGCCTACCTCTCCATAAATACATTTACGCCAATCTCTGCCTCTTGGAGTGTTGGCTCCACGGTTGTCGATGCTGACCACTATAT
Organism: uncultured Muribaculaceae bacterium; assembly: GCA_910583795.1. Classification (GTDB taxonomy): domain Bacteria; phylum Bacteroidota; class Bacteroidia; order Bacteroidales; family Muribaculaceae; genus Lepagella. The sequence goes on along the minus strand of CAJTZQ010000034.1, from coordinate 11,716 downwards.
ATCCCAGATTAGCCATGTATTGGTTCCATAGATCTCCTCCGCCCCAAACGTCTTGCACTGTGGAACTTGCCGGTTCGCCATATACTTCAACGATTACAGGATATTTCTTTGATGCGTCAAAATTAATGGGTTTGATCATCCAGGCGTCAAGGGTAAGATCGCCGGATTTAACTTTTACAAACTCTTTAGGGTTGAGTCCGAGTGCCGCATACTGTTCGCGTGCCTGGGCATTATCCTCTATGACGCGTACAGACTGATGTTTTGGAAACGACACCATGTCAATCACCGGAGGAGTGGCGGCATTACTGAAAGTGTGTACTGCCCATTTCCCGGTAGGTGACATATTATAGCGGTGCTGTCCTGCCTGGTCGAGCGGGCTGAGACGGGTGGCATCACCGTTCCCTTTAAGTTTGGCGCTATATAGGTATCTTTGGGTGAAGTTGTCGGGAGAGGCTATGAAATACACAAGACCGTTTTTAATGTCGGTGCCCACGAGTTCTACGAAGTCAAAGTTTCCTTTTGTGATAGGGATAATCGTCTTCCCATCGCGGCTGATCTTGTATAAGTGACGCCAGCCGTCGCGTTCGCTTAGCCAAGTGAAATATTTATTTCCGTCGAGCCATTCCACGTCATCATTTGTCTCAAGCCATGCGGCATCTTTATCAGTAAAGATGTTTTCCGGATCTCCTCCACCTATTTTCGCAATCCACACTTTGTTGGTGTTTTGCTGGCGGTTCATTTGCTGGATGAAGAGTTCGTTGCTGTTGGGAATAAACTCCATTCTGGGGATATAGTTGTTGCGGGGATCTCCGGGAAGTTTCACCCATGTGGTCTCACCTCCGTCTGCCGACACATAGCCAACTTTCACATCAGAGTTTACACTGCCTGCCTTTGGATAAGGGAAACGGTCAAAAGTAGGATATATAGAATCCACATTATTGATTATATCGAAAAATCCCGTACCGTCAGTATCACTTTGCCAATAGGCTATATATTGACTGTCGGGACTCCAGCGGAAGCCGTCGCGGCAGGCAAATTCCTCTTCATAAACCCAGTCGAAAGTGCCGTTCACTATTTTGTCGTTTCCGTCTTTTGTGATCTGATTTATCTTTCCGTCGGCAAGATTCTCAACATATATGTTGTTTCCCGAGACGTATGCCACTTTAGAGCCATCAGGAGAAAATTTAGCGAACATAAGTGAAGACTCCGGAAGCCCCTTTCCGAGTTGGCGGAACGATCCGTCGGCAGGTGTCAATACCCAATAATCTCCGCGTGTGTCATATCGCCACACTTTACGGGTGTTGGTATAGACAAGCACCTTGCTGTTGTCCGCGCTCCAGGAAATGCTCCTCACAGGAATCTGTTTCCCTGTCTGCTTGTCTACAAACATAGATGCAGGTATAATCACTTCCCGTTTGTTGTCTTTGGCACGATAGGCTACGACATCCCTGCCCCCTTCTGCGTTCGGTTCGAGCCGGCTATATCGTTCTCCGTCTTTCATCCAGTTCATGGCGCCCGCGCCTTTCGTCTGAATCAGACGTCCGTAGACAACGTCTTCAAGATGAAGCTGTCCTTTTTTAGCTATTCCTGATGTCTCCGCGAATGGGGAGTCATCATTCTCGGTTCGGTTTTCCCATGGCATTATCTGAGCCATCCCGGCATTTGCGGCAAATGCGAGCAATGCCCCCGACAAAAGATATTTCTTCAGTTTCATAATGGTTAAAGAATACATATGGTTAGGTTGTCTGCAAATTTAATGATAAATTCTATTCTCACCAAATATTGAAACACTGATTGTCACTAAAAATGACAGGCGGACGACATGAGCATGACGTCCGCCTGATTTTAAAATTTTGACAAAATCAAATTTTTATAGCCATATTGGAGCAAGGTATTTGGCAAGAATGTATCCGCCAATGATCAACCATACATCAAGGCAGAAGGCAAGCACGAATGGTTTGGCTCCCGCTTTCTTAAACTTATCGATACTTGTCTCGGCTCCGAGAGCAGCCATCGCCATTGTGAGCAAGAATGTGTCGAAATAGTTGATTGCATCAACAAATACAGTAGGCAAAAGATTCAGAGAGTTGAATCCAATTACAACGAGGAATCCTACCGCAAACCATGGAATGTTTACTTTCCCTTTTTCCGCAGTGGTTCCGCTTTTCGCATTTCTGCGTGCCACCCAGACTCCAAGTATAAGAAGCACGGGGACAAGAAGCATCACACGGATCATCTTCACTATGATCGACACGTTTGAAATGTCTGTCCCCATGGCGTTGCCGGCGCCTACCGCGTGAGCCACTTCATGGAGGGTTGAGCCAGTGTAGATACCCATTTCCTGAGGGGTAAGGTCAAGCCAGCCCGAACGGTATGCCACAGGATAAAGGAACATTGAGATCGTACCGAAAATCACAACGGTGGCAACAGCCACGGCTGTCTTATACGGTTGGGTCCTGATAGTCGATTCTGCACCTAATACTGCCGCAGCCCCGCAAATTCCGCTGCCTACAGATGTCAGCAATGCTGTGTCGCGATCCATTTTCAGCATTTTTCCTATCCATATACCTCCCAATATGGTGACTGTCACAATGATTGCGTCGATAACTATACCCGCAACCCCTACGTTCATGATGTCTTGGAAAGTAAGGCGGAATCCATACAAGATGATGCCTATGCGCAATATCTTTTTGGAGCAGAACTGGATGCCGGGCACCCATGTCTCCGGAAGATTGTTGCGGAGTGAGTTGGCATAGAGCATACCCAGGATTATGCCGATAATCATCGGACTGAAAGATATGTCTTTAAAAAATTGAGCCTCTCCTATGTAAAAGGCTGCACATGCGAACAATGCTATCAACAATATACCGTGAAGCATGCTTACACGCGTTTCTGTAATTTTAGGCATTGATGTTTAATTTTAAATTTTGAGTTGTTAATTAGGGTTCATATAAAGGTTGAAGATTTTTGGAAATGTCGGATTGAAATCTACGGCAATTGCAATCGCATACATGTAAGAAATGTTGATGCTATGATTCTTCAACACTTTTCGACTACAAAAATAGAAAAAAACATTGATATATCATGATATATTATAAAGATGGTTATAATAAATTAGTATTCCTTATAATATGTTTAACCTAACATGGCAAACCAAAAATTTTTGGTTTGCCATGTTAACAATTGAAATGTGTAATAACCGGTATTCGTTAATATTTGATTATCATTTAAGTAGAAGACGATCTCCGGTCTGTCTGACAATATGTTCATAGAAATCTTGGGGGTAACCGGTAAAATCAGGCGACAATGGTTTGCCATGGGGATTACGGGCGAAGTTCCCGTCTTTGTCTAATTTCTTGCGGTTTCCGTCAAGATATCGGATCAGAAGGAAGTGGGCGAGATCGCGGTAGGCGTCGGTTGCTTCTTTTGCAATGGCAGCCCCTTCTTCGTTCACGCTTTTTTCAAGCCCTTCAAGGTCGTTGGCATTATAGAGGGCGAGCAATTCTTTTTCCTTTTCTTGACGGGTGGACGTAAATTTGTCTTCAAGCTCTCCCTGCACTTTTCTTATATCGCCAATCATAAGATCATAACGATTATATGCTTGGTTTGCAACCCAGTTGGTCATCCAGAAATTAGCTGTTGGAGAAAAAGTGTAAAGGTCGCCGTTGCCGGGACGCACCTCTTCCGGAACCTCTGTCATTGAACAGTAAAATGGCATGTAGACTGAGGTGTTGGCATCGTCTGTGCCGAACCATAATACGCCTCCTATAGGATCCGGAAGATCTGCACGGCTTTGGCTCACGAAATGCCACGCGGTCTGCTGTGTGGCTACGGCTCGTTCATGTGCGTATGTTTTTCCATCCACCTCGTAGCGGGTGGGTCGGTTGCGGTATGGGGATTTGTTGGGACCTGCACCCGGGTCGTTGGTCATATCGTATGGTGTGTCTTCGAAGTGATCCCTCATGCGCTCTTGCATATCCTTTAGAGACAGTTTCCGGTTAGGAATGATGTAGAGAGGCATCGGTGTGTCACTATCGGCGTTTACCCATTCAAACCATGCACGGTCTTCTTCAGGAGAGGCGAAGCGACGGAAGAAGCTCCACACTCTTGAATCGCATGAACGGCGTGTAGCGGAATTATGTATCTTGAAAGCGTCGGCAAAAGAGAAATCTTCATCCTTCCCTTTTAAATATCCATGTTTTCGTGAGAATGAGAACAGGTCTTTGCAATACATCACATTCTCCTTGTCCTTATAGTTCACCTTGCGTATACGTGGTTCGTTGGCATGGGCGCAAATGGCATCGTCAGGAATACGGACAGCGATCCAGAGAGCCCCTTTCTCCGTTCCTTTCCCGATCATTTCCATGATCCATGCCTCGTTTTTGTCGGCGATGGAGAATGTCTCCCCTGTGCTTGCATATCCATATTTTTCTACAAGATCAGTCATGGTTTTGATCGCTTCGCGTGCCGTTTTGCAGCGTTCGAGAGTGATGTATATCAAAGATCCATAGTCGAGAATTGAATTCCCTGTTGTATCTTCCAGTTCAGAATGTCCTCCCCAGGTGGTTTCTCCGATCACGAGTTGATGTTCGTTCATATTTCCGACAACGTTAAATGTCTCGGCTGCTTGCGGGATCTCTCCACGGTAGCTGTTGTCGCCCCAATCGATCACTTTGCGCATTGTGCCTGGAAGGTGTTTACTGCGTGATGCATGAAAAAGATCGCCGAAACGGGTGTGGGAATCATCCGCATATGTCACCATTACAGAACCGTCGACCGTAGCTTTTTTGCCGGCGATAAAATTTGTGCATGCGTCGGCTGCTGACGGAATGGTAAGCGACATTAATAATAATGCTGTTTGGTAGAATTTCATGATTGTTAATATTATCGGATAAAGTATATATTTCAAAGTTAATAAAAATAGAAATCTGAAAACTTATCTCGTTAAAAATATTTATTGACAAAAGAGAAGGTTTGTATCTTTAATTCCACTTCAATGAATTTGTGCAGTATGTATTATTGTTAATAAATTTTTGATTTTATAATAAAAATGAAAGATATTATCAATATTTATTTGCATTACTATAATAAATTTGTAATTTTGTGTGTTGTTTTGTTAACGAGCAATTCGGAATTGCTTCATTAGGTAAAAAGAGTGGAGTGTTAGTACTCTAAGTTTCTACAGTATTATTTAGGTTTTTATGGCAACGGTAAACAATGGCGCAAAGCCACACAACAGTTCCCGGTCATTCCACGGGGTAAACAATTATCCTACATCCCCGGAGGGACTCTATTCTCCGGAGTATGAACACGACGGCTGCGGAATAGGTCTTGTAGTTAAGATAGACGGTAGCAAGCATCATTCAATAGTGGATCAAGGTCTGAAAGTGTTGGAACACATGGCTCACCGTGGGGCTGAAGGTGCTGACGACAAGACCGGCGACGGAGCCGGTATCATGGTTCAGATTCCACATGAATACATTCTGCTCAACGGGATCCCTGTTCCGGAAAAGGGGAGATATGGAGTCGGAATGGTGTTCCTGCCTAAAAATGACGCCGACCGGACAAAATTTGAAGAGATAATTGATAAGGAAATCAAGGCTCAAGGCTTGTTTCTTATGCACACCCGCGAAGTGCCGGTTGATTCATCGGTGCTGGGGCATGATGCACTTGTCACAGAGCCGTTGATCCGCCAGCTGTTTATAGTGGGGTGTGACAACCGGGAACGTCTTGAAAGCCTTCTTTATGTGATAAGGAAGCGTATAGAGCAGGCTGTGCTTGACTCTGAAGACATCGTTGACAAAGATTCCTGTTATATAGTCAGCCTTTCAACGCGCACTCTCATATATAAAGGTTTATTGTCTTCGTTGCAGCTTCGTGCATATTTCAAGGACCTTCAGAGCCCGTATTTCACAAGTGCGATAGCTTTGGTGCATTCGCGATTCTCCACCAACACGTTTCCTACTTGGCGTCTGGCTCAGCCCTTCAGGCTTATCGGCCACAACGGAGAGATAAATACGATACGCGGTAACCGTTTCTGGATGTCGACGAGAGAAGCTGTGATAGAATCGGAAAGTCTCGGGGAGATGGGTAAAATCGGAAATGTGATACAGCCTGGAATGAGCGACAGTGCTTCATTCGACAATGCCCTTGAGTTTTTCGTGCGTTCAGGAATGAGTCTTCCGCATGCTTTGGCGATGCTTGTCCCGGAAAGCTGTAACGAACAAAATCCATTGTCGCGCAAACTGCTTGCGTTTTATGAATATCATTCAATCTTCATGGCTCCATGGGACGGTCCGGCTGCAATAATATTCTCTGACGGCAGATATGCGGGAGGAATGCTTGACAGAAATGGATTGCGTCCGGCACGTTTGCTCATTACAAAAAGCGGGGAAATGATAATTGCCTCCGAAACCGGAGTGCTTGATATTCCTGCGGCAGATGTGGAGCATAAGGCTAAATTGAAACCCGGCAAGATATTGATGGTAGATACCGAAGAGGGTAAGATTCTTGTTGACAGAGATATCAAACGTGAACTCGCCAACGAGCATCCCTATAGTGAATGGATTGCCCAGAACCGTATTGTGCTCAGCGACATAAAGAGTGGAAGAAAGGTCACTCATGAAGTGGCTGACAGGGAACGCCTGATGACTGCTTTCGGATATAATAAGGAAGATGTTGAGAAAATCATCAAACCTATGGCTTCCACTTCGCAGGAGCCCCTTGCCTCTATGGGAAATGATGCCCCTCCGGCAATCCTTTCAAAAATGCCCCAGCGTTTTTTCAATTATTTCTGTCAGCAATTCGCACAGGTCACAAATCCTCCGATCGATCCGATACGGGAGGAACTTGTAATGTCGCTTACAAGTTATGTGGGGTCTGTAAGGAAGAATATTCTTCGCCCGTCTGCAGATTTGTGTAATGTCGTTATGATGCCGTCTCCGATAGTGTCAGACGGCGAACTTGACATCTTGCGTCATCTTCAATATAAGGGGTTCAACACTATAACAATTCCAATGCTTTTTGAAGCGGAAGGGGGTGTGAAAGCCATGGAGGAGGCTATTGATCGTCTTTGCTCCGAGGCTGAAGATGCTGTTGATGCGGGCTATAATTATATGGTGTTGTCAGACAGGAATGTGAATGCCAGGCATGCTCCCATACCTTCATTGCTTGCTCTTTCTGCAGTGCACCATCATCTTGTCAACCGACGGAAACGATCGCAGATCGCGATTATAGTTGAGAGCGGAGAAGTCTGTGAGGTGATGCATGTCGCATTGCTGATGGGATATGGAGCAAGTGCGGTAAATCCCTATATGGCATTTGCTATCCTTAAGGATCTTGTTGATAAGAAAGAATTGCAACTTGATTATGAAGCTGCCGAGAAGCATTATATCAAGGCTGTCAACAAGGGAATAATGAAGATAATGTCGAAGATGGGTATCTCTACTATAAGGAGCTATCGGGGATGTGCCCTTTTCGAGGCGCTTGGCGTCAGCTCCCGTTTGCTTAGCCGGTACATGGGTGGGGGACCGTCTCCGATAGAGGGTATAGGGATAGAAGAAGTTGCAGGAGATGTGTTACGCAATCATAACAAGGCATTCTGTTCGGAAGATGGTATCGCACTGGAAGATTTCGGCAATTATAATTTCAGGAAAGCCGGGGAACTTCACGCCTGGAATCCTCCTGTGGTGAAGGCTTTGCAGGCTGCCACATGGCAAAATGACTTTGAAAAATTTCAGGAATACGTAAATCTTGTTGAGAATAAGCCGGAACCGATTTTCTTGCGTGATTTGATAACTGTGGAAAGTGACCGCAAACCGATTCCATTGGACGAAGTTGAAAGCGAAGAGAGTCTTTTGAAACGGTTCTGCACGGAGGCTATGTCATTTGGAGCTATCAGCAAGGAGGCTCACGAGGCGCTTGCCATAGCCATGAACAAGATCGGAGGTATGAGCAACACCGGTGAGGGTGGGGAGGATCCGGCCCGCAATAAGGTGAGGGAAGATGGCACATGGGCACGTAGCAGCGTGAAGCAGGTGGCGTCCGCACGTTTTGGCGTGGATGCTGAATATCTTGTAAACGCCGACGAGATTCAGATCAAGGTGGCACAGGGTGCGAAACCGGGTGAAGGAGGTCAGCTTCCGGGATTCAAGGTTGATGAGGTGATCGCCCGCACCCGCAGGTCGTTGCCGGGAATAACGCTAATATCCCCGCCGCCACATCATGATATCTATTCTATCGAAGATCTGGCACAATTGATCTTTGATCTTAGAAATGTTAACCCGGAGGCGTCTATCAGTGTCAAGCTTGTTGCCGAAAGCGGTGTAGGCACCATTGCGGCAGGTGTGGCGAAAGCAAAAGCTGACAAGATTCTGATAAGCGGATGCGACGGTGGCACAGGTGCCAGTCCTGCAAGCTCGATGAAGCATGCCGGTGTGCCTGCCGAAATCGGATTGGCTGAGATACAGCAGACCCTTGTCTTGAATAATCTCCGCGGCAAGGTGAAACTACAGGTCGACGGGCAGCTTAAAAGCCCACATGACGTGATTGTAAGTGCGCTTCTCGGTGCGGAGGAATATGGATTCGGCACTGCCGCGCTTGTGGTCCTTGGCTGCTGCATGATCCGTCAGTGTCATACTAATACCTGTCCCAAAGGAGTAGCCACACAGAATCCAGAGCTCAGAAAGAAATTTGTTGGTAGATACGAATATCTTATCAATTATTTCAGATTTATGGCTCAGGAGATACGCGCGCGGCTTGCCGAAATGGGCTATAAGGCTCTTGATGAGATTGTAGGTCGTGCTGATCTTTTGCGCAAGCGTGAACAGGCTCCTGATTCAAAAGCTTCCAGAATTGATTTTTCAAGATTGTTCTATATGCCTGTCGAAGCTTCTGAGGCAACCCTTCATTATGTTTCAGGGCAAGACCACAGGCTGAAAGGCGTGAAGGATGAGGCATTGCTTCAGCTTATCAGTAATGCTATCGATACAAAACAGCCTATTTCTCTTGGAATGCCGATAGTGAATACCGACCGTTCTGTCGGGGCGATGCTCAGTGGATACATTACAAAGCGTTTCGGCGGGGAGGGCCTTCCTGACGATAGTATAAAACTCACATTTTATGGATCGGCAGGACAAAGTTTCGGTGCTTTCCTTTGTAAAGGGGTTACGTTGAGGCTTGAAGGAGATGCCAACGATTATCTCGGGAAGGGGCTTTCCGGCGGACGAATCGTTGTGGTCCCTCCACGTGATGCCACATTCGAGGCGGAAAATAATATCATCGCCGGCAACACTCTTCTTTACGGGGCTACAGCCGGGGAACTGTATGTGAACGGTCGTGTCGGTGAGCGTTTCGCAGTGAGAAACAGTGGCGCCAATGTGGTAGTGGAAGGAGTTGGAGACCATGCATGTGAATATATGACCGGAGGCAGGGTAGTCGTGCTCGGCAAGATCGGTAGGAACTTTGCCGCCGGCATGAGCGGAGGTATAGCATATATCTGGAATCGCACCGGGAATGTGGACTACTATATCAATATGGATATGGTGGAACTGACGCTCCTGCAGTTCGAAGATGAGATATCGGAATTGAAAGGGATGATAGAGGAGCATTATCGTCGCACCCATAGTGCTCTCGCAAAGCGTATGCTTGATGATTGGGAAGCATATCTTCCCCAGTTCCTTAAGGTCACTCCTGTTGAATACAAGCGTATCGCGCTTAAAGGCGCGAAATAAGCTTGCCGGTCAAATAAATCCGGAATATAAACATAAGGAGCGCGGTTTTTAAAACCGCGCTCCTTATGTTTATATTTGATTGATTATTAAGTTAGAACATATTGTCCCATGCAGGAAGGAGGATAGGCTTCTGGTCGAGAACCTTCATGATGTTGGCGGGAACAAACTTCTTGTTTACAACGAGACGGTACAGATACTCGTTTACCCAGTCGTCAGTCATGATCACGTGACCCTCGTTTGAGCCGGGTCCCCAGCTGTTTTCAACCATCCATTTCACCGGTTTGCCGTTTTCATCGAGGTCAACAGCGACGAGAGTCATGGCGTGGGTTGAGCCACTGTCTTTTGTGCGGATACGGTCAGCCTTGTCCATTCCGAAAGTCATGCCGAACAAAGAGTCGTAGTCATAGTTATCAAGATTTGCGGTGCCGGCTGCGCGGTCAAGGAATTTGCCTGAATCCCAGGAAGAATACATCATCTGGTTGTTCTTAAGGCTCTCGATAGCCATCTTCTTGATGTCGTCGATTGGAAGGTTTACGTAAGTCCAGTTTTTGCCGTCGTAAGCGTGGCGGTCGAGGTCGATCTCGTAAACTTTGTAATATTCACGAGTCGGGTCGTTCATAAACATTACATAGTCGTTTTTGAGGTCGTTGCCTGCAAATTCCTTATAGAATTCCTGTGGGGTATAAGTCTTTTTGCTTACAATGTTCCCTTTGCTGTCTTTCCTTGTCCAGGTGAACTCTGTGGGGGGCACACCGAGAGTGAGGGCAAGCATGCGGTAAACACCCTGAAGCATCTGCTCTTTCTCTGCTTGGAGAGCTTGTGGCTTTGCACCCTTGGCTGCCATACGGCGGAGCTTAAGTCCGTCTTCGCGGAGACGGCGGGAAAGCATCTTGCGGAGTTTGGTGGTGTTGGAGCTTGAATAGGTCTCCACCATGACGCTCTTTGGCACGATGCCATATTTCATAAGATTGTCGGCGATACCGGTGTATTGACCTCCGTCCTGGATTGGGTGAGCGAACAGCCAGTCTACGGTCTGGTCATCTTCAGGCTTATTGGCGGTGTCGATCATTGCCTGAAGGAAAAGGTTGGCTTTCTCAAGCTGGTCGAAGAAGAAGTTATAATTCTGGGAGAACTCGATCATGGGCATGTCGTTGTCAGCCATGATTTGCGAGCGCAACATGTTGAGACCGGTGAAGAGCCAGCATCTGCCAGACGATTTCTGGTTTGTAATACCTTTGCTTTTAACTCGGTATGTGAAATTGTCGTCAAGATTGTTTTTAGAATCGGCGTTAGTTGCTAATGCGTCGATGTCGTTGCCACGGAGTGCGTTGGAGATAGCCTTGTCGTTGGCATCGTTTTTATAAGACTGACGGAGGCGCGCCATCATTGCCTCATCGATTCCCTTGTCAGGGGTTACGCAAAAGCCAGTTGCGGCTACAGCGCAAAAAAGAGTGGAAAATATTAGTTTCTTCATAAGATAAAAGGTTAGCTATGCGAAGTTAACACTTTTTTATAAAATGTCAAAATTTCAGCACAGATTTAGCCGTAAAGAGAGAAAGGGGAGGGAGAGTAATTGGTAATGCTCAGCTCATTGCATAATTGATTTCGAGACCAGAGAACTTTTGTTGACCAGGAACCAGAGAACGAAGGTAATTTTGAAGGTTGAATTTTGATAATGAATAAATAAGAGTAAAACAAATGTACAAAAGAACAAAGGGAGGAACAGGGTGATTTTGAATGTTGACATGCGTAATGCAAAATGCACAATCGTGAAACAGACAACGTGAAACAGACAACGGACAACTTTCTTAAGAACCAAATGTACAAAAGAACAAAGGGAGGAACAGGGTGATTTTGAATGTTGAATTTTGAAACCAGAGAACTGTTTCGAAGACCAGGAACCAGATAACAGTGTTCAATTGATAATTGATAATCATTACTGGTGAAATAAACAAAAATTAATGAATTTGTTTATGAATGCTATC
>CAJTZQ010000033.1 GCA_910583795.1 uncultured Muribaculaceae bacterium | reverse complement strand
AACCTCAAAAACTCTTTCTAAATATTAACTTATGCCAAAAGTAAACATACTCTAAGAATAAATTGATGACTATACTATTTATTTCAACGAATACGGTAATGAAAAATTACAACTTCAGTGGATATAAAATAAAACCCGACAGGCTTCAATAGCCTATCGGGTAAATGTAATGTATTTATGAAAAGATAATTATTTGTTAACTTGGAATTTGTTCCAACCATCTTTCAAGTATGCGATAACCTGTTCAGCCGCTGCTACACCTGCATTAAAGTTGGCTTCAGCTGTCTGTGCACCCATTTTCTTGGGTGTGAAGAATACACGTGCTCCGAAAAGTTTCTCATATTCTTCAGCCATAGCGGGTTTGATGTCGCTGACATAGCGAAGGTCGGGACGCTCCTCAAGAGCTTTCTTAAGACCTTCTTCATCTATTACTTCCTTGCGTGCTGTGTTTACAAGAACACCATTCTTAGGCATCTTCATCACAAGGTCATAACCGATTGAATTTTTAGTCTGTGGAGTAGCAGGGATATGGAGGGAAACGAAATCATTTTGAGAGAATAGCTCGTTTACGTCATGTACCGGAGTAACACCTTCTGCTTCCATGACCTCATCAGGAACGAAAACGTCAAGCGCCTGAATATTCATATTGAAGCCTTTTGCGATGCGTGCCACATTCCTTCCTACCTGACCGAATGCATATATACCGAGAGATTTTCCTTTGAGCTCTGAACCAGAAGTGCCGTTATATTGGTTGCGACACATCATTACGATCATGCCGAATACCAGTTCTGCAACTGCATTTGAATTCTGACCGGGAGTATTCATCACACAAATGCCGTGGTTGGTGGCAGCTTGAAGATCGATGTTGTCGTAACCTGCACCTGCACGAACGATAACTTTCAATTTTGGAGCTGCATTCATCACCTCGGCGTCTATAACGTCACTACGGACAATAAGACCTTCCGCATCTTTAACTGCATTTAGAAGATCTTCGCGAGTGCCACGCTCCACGAGTTCGAGATCGTTGCCAGAAGCGTTGATAACGTCGGCTATCGCTTTTACGGCAGCCTGAGCAAATGGTTTTTCAGTGAAAACGAGAATTTTCATAGTAATATTTATTAAGACATGAGGAGTATGGATTCACTCCTCATGTCCGGATTCCTAATTAATGTTGATTGAGTTTGAATTAGTGCTTAGCTTCGAATTCCTTCATAGCAGCAACGAGAGCCTCAACGCTTTCCATAGGAAGTGCATTGTAAAGAGAAGCACGGAAACCACCAACATCGCGGTGACCTTTGATACCCATCATGCCCTTTGCAGTTGCAAAGTCGATGAAATCTTTCTCGAGCTCTTGATATTCAGGCTTCATAACGAAGCAAACATTCATAATAGAACGATCCTCATGGTTAGGAACAGTTGCTACGAACATTTTGCTGCTGTCTATTGCATTGTAGAGAACCTCTGCCTTGTCGATATCCATCTTTTCAATCGCACGGATACCGCCAAGCTGCTTGTAATACTTGAGAGTCTGAAGTGCGGAGTAGATAGGAAGCACCGGAGGAGTGTTGAACATTGAACCCTTCTTCACGTGAGTGCGATAGTCGAGCATAGTCGGGATCACGCGGTCAACATGACCGAGAGCGTCGTCTTTCACAATCACGAATGTCACGCCGGCAGGAGCAAGATTTTTCTGTGCGCCTCCATATATGAGATCGTATTTGGAAACGTCTACCGGACGGCTGAAGATATCAGAACTCATGTCGCATATCATGCGTGCTTTAACTTCTGGATCTTTGCGGATTTCAGTACCGTAGATTGTGTTGTTTGATGTGTAGTGGAAATAGTCAACATCTGTGGGAACAACATAATCTTTTGGAATGTAGGTGTAGTTTTTATCTTTTGAAGAAGCTACTACGTCAACTTCGCCGAAAAGCTTTGCCTCTTTGATGGCTTTGCTTGCCCAAACACCGGTGTCGAGATAAGCTGCTTTTTTTGCAAGCATGTTCATAGGAACCATTGCAAACTGAAGGCTTGCACCACCGCCGAGGAACAATACACTGTAACCTTCGGGGATTTCGAGGAGCTCTTTGAACAATGCTACAGCCTCGTCCATAACAGCCTGGAATTGCTTGCTGCGGTGTGAAATCTCAAGAATTGAGAGTCCCATGTCTGCAAAGTTGTGAACTGCTTTTGCAGTTTCTTCGATAGTGAACTGGCTCATGATACTTGGGCCGGCATAGAAATTGTGCTTTTTCATGAAATTTAAAGTTTTAGTATGGAATACATGGCAAATTTAATTGTTTTATCTTGCATGACAAAATAAAACAAGAAAAATAATTCAAAAATTCAAAGTTTATACAAAATAGGTTTTATCCACCTTTTGAATTATCTTAAGTAATCAAGGGCATTAATCAGCGCGGGGAGTTATCCATTACGCAGTTTTTCAAGGCGTTCCCACATTTTTGCCTCTTGTGGGTTATCACACGGATTCCAGAATCGAGCTCCCGCCAATTGATCAGGAAGATATTGTTGTTTCACGAAGTTACCTCTGTAATCATGTGCATATTTGTAGCCTTCATGATACCCCAGATCTTTCATAAGTTTTGTCGGAGCATTTCTGAGATGTAAAGGGACCGGGAGATTGCCTGTCTTTTCAACTGCATCCATTGCCGCCGCTATTGACATATAGGCGGAATTGCTCTTGGGTGAGTTGGCAAGATAGACTGTGCATTCAGCGAGAATTATTCTTCCCTCAGGCCATCCGATTTTATGCAGGGCATCGAATGTGGCGTTTGCCATTAGCAGTGCGTTGGGATTTGCAAGCCCGATATCTTCTGAAGCGAGAATCACAAGCCTTCTGGCTATAAATTCCGGATCTTCTCCACCTGCCACCATTCTTGCAAGCCAGTAAACTGCTGCATCCGGGTCGCTCCCCCTGACGGATTTAATAAAAGCAGAGATAATATCATAATGCATCTCTCCATTTCGGTCGTAGGCAGCCGGATTTTCCTGTAAACGTTCCGTAACAGTTTCGTCAGTTATGACCAAAGGCTCATTTGCAGGAGTTGATTGTTCAAGAAGATCGAGTATGTTTAGCAACTTGCGGGCGTCACCACCTGAGAACCTGAATAGGGCGGACTTTTCCTTCACTTCAACATCTCGTGCCGATAATATCGGGTCTTTTTCGAGTGCACGTTTAAGTAATGTCTCAAGATCTTCCGTTTCGAGGGATTTTAAAGTATACACTTGTGACCTGGAAAGGAGAGGACGGATCACTTCGAAAGACGGATTTTCTGTGGTGGCACCTATAAGTGTCACGATTCCTTGTTCCACGGCTCCGAGTAGCGAATCTTGTTGCGATTTACTGAAACGGTGGATTTCGTCGATGAAAAGAATAGGACGGGCTTTTGCAAACATACTTCTTGACTCCGCCTTGCAGCGCTCGATCACTTCCCTGACTTCCTTCACCCCTGAAGTAACAGCGCTAAGAGTGAAGAATGATGCTTCTGTGGTCTGTGCTATTATTTTGGCGAGAGTGGTTTTACCGACTCCGGGAGGTCCCCATAATATAAATGAGTTTATTCTTCCGGAATCAATCATCTTGCGGATGATTCCGTTTTCTCCCACAAGATGACGCTGTCCTATATAGTCGTCAAGTGATGTCGGGCGCAAACGTTCCGCCAATGGTATATTATTGTTCATCTCTTTCTGTTGCTGTTTTTATAAGCATTTCAGGGTCAAGTTCGGTCAGCGAGTCTATGACCAGATCAGAGAATGGCTCCAGGGCTTCTCTTGGCATAGTGCCTGCAATCCCGATTACAAACGCTCCGGCATTCCTGCCTGCTTTTACTCCTTGTAGAGAATCTTCGAAGACTATGCAGTTGGTGATGTTTTTACCAATTTTTTTTGCCCCGAGAAGATATCCTTCTGGATCAGGTTTCGATCTGGTGATAAGGTCAGCTGTGACAATGAAGTCGAATAATCTTCTTAATTCAGGAATCTCTTCATCAAGATGCGCCATTTTGTCATCATTGCTGCTTGTCACCAACACTATAGGCTGGTTTAGCCGTTTGAGGGTTTTCAAAAGATTTTCGGCTCCGGGAAGATATTCGTATTTCATCAGCCCCTCGAGTTCGTATAGCCTTTTTACGACCTTCACTCTTGTGGCATGATCAGGATAATGGTCATTAAGGATCTTGTCTAATGTGCAGCCTTTAATTACTTTCTCGAGAGATTCTGTTCCGCTCGGATACTCTTTGTTGACCTGAGCCCAAATTCTGGAATACTCTCTTTCGCTATCGATAAGGACTCCGTCAAGATCGAATAAAAAACCTGCCTTATTGTGATTTGCCATAACTGAAATGTCTTGTTTTGATAAATTCCATCACAAATATAGGAAAAAATTGTGAGATTAGAGTTATATTTGCAGTTTGAAAAGGAAAAAATAACGATGATAGAAGACGTTTCACTGAGAGTATCTCCTAAAATAGCAGCCCTACGTCCTTTGCTTAAGCAGAGAGTAGCTGGCGAACTGCATATAAACGAGAGTGAAATTAACGACCTCAGAATAGTGAGGCGATCTATCGACGCCAGACAACGCAATGTGGCTGTTAATCTAACCGTGAGAGTGGCTTTGGACGATGATCCTGAAGTGAAGCCAGTCTACGAGCCTGTGAAATTTTATCCTGTGTCGGATGGTGCCCCATGCATTGTGATTGTTGGTGCCGGTCCAGCCGGCTTGTTTGCTGCCCTTAAGGCTATTGAACTTGGAATTCGACCTGTTTTACTTGAACGAGGCAGCGATGTGGACTCAAGAAGAGTGGAACTTGCAAAAATAAGTAGGGAAGGGACTGTGGATCCTGATTCCAATTATTGTTTTGGAGAAGGGGGTGCCGGAGCATATAGTGATGGCAAACTTTTCACCCGCAGTAAGAAACGAGGTAATGTTGATTCTATTTTGCAGTTGCTTCATCAACACGGAGCATCCGCTGATATTCTTGTTGATGCGCATCCTCATATTGGAAGTGACAAACTTCCGGATGTGATCAAAAACATTCGCAAAACTATTATAAATTGTGGAGGAGAGGTGCGATTCCGTGAAAAGGTAACAGACTTAATTATAGAGAATGGCAAAGCTATAGGCGTGGAGACTGCTTCAGGTGAAAAAATATTTGGGGCAGTAGTCCTTTCCACAGGTCACTCGGCGCGAGATGTCTATAGATTCCTCTTCAAAGATAAAGTTGATATAGAAGCCAAAGGCTTGGCTATAGGCGTGCGCTTGGAGCATCCTCAAGAATTGATAGACTCATTGCAATACCATTCAAAAGAGGGAAGAGGGCAATATCTTCCTGCAGCGGAATATAGCTATGTCACGCAGGTTGATGGGAGAGGTGTGTATTCTTTTTGTATGTGCCCCGGAGGCGTTATAGTACCGGCAATGTCTGCTCCCGGTCAGTCTGTGGTCAATGGCATGTCTGCATCAGCCCGGGCAAGCCAATGGGCTAATTCCGGAATGGTTGTTGAACTTCATCCTGGTGATATACCAGGCTTTGAAATGGAGGGGGCTTTGGAAATGCTTGCATTGCAAGAATTTCTTGAAAGACGTTTTTTTGAAGAATCTGGTAAAACTCTGAATGCCCCGGCCCAAAGAATGACTGATTTTGTTAATGGCAAAGATTCCAAAGATTTGCCTAAAAGCTCATATCCGGCGGGAATTCATCCTGCTCGTCTCGATCATCTTCTTCCTAAGGAAATATCAGGAAGACTAAAAGACGGTTTTAAATCGTTCAATAGAAAATGTCCCGGATTTTTAACTCCGGAGGCAACTATGATTGGACTTGAGTCGAGGACTTCAAGCCCTGTTCGAATTCCTCGTGACAGGGAATCTTTGATGCATGTCACGATCGAAGATCTCTATCCGGCTGGTGAAGGTGCCGGTTACGCAGGCGGCATTGTATCAGCTGCAATTGACGGACAGAGATGTGTGGAAGCTTATCATTCAAAAATCAATGCTAACAGATAATGGCGACAATTATAAATATAGAAACTTCTTCTAAAACTTGCAGCGTGGCTCTGACGAAAGATGGTGTAGTGGAGTTTCAGCTTGAAGATACCGATGGAATGAACCATGCTGTTAAACTTGCACCCTTTGTGGAGCGTTGTATGGATGAGGTGAAGAGAAAAGAATACAGATTAGATGCAGTTGCAGTTAGCCTGGGGCCTGGCTCATATACAGGCTTGAGAATAGGATTGTCACTTGCAAAAGGGTTGGCTTATAGTCTCGATGTTCCATTGATAGGGATATCAACTCTTCAGATTCTTGCAGTTAAGGCTATGTTCAGGAGTATGAACTGGCAAGGAGATGAAATTCTTGTTCCTATGGTTGATGCCAGAAGAATGGAGGTTTTCTCAGGTGCTTTTGATTTCGCTTTAAATGAAGTGGTCGCCGAGGGTCCTGTTATTCTTGACGAAAGTTCCTTTTCCGAACTTCATACTAAGAGGAAAGTGCTGTTTTTTGGTGACGGAGCCTCTAAATTTAAAGATGTCTATGCAGCCGAAAATGGAGAGTGGCTTGATGGTTTGAATCCTCATGCCAGAGACATGATGGCATTGTCTGAAAAATATTTCCGTGAAAACCGATTTATTGACATTGCATACTCGACTCCAAACTATCTAAAAGAATATCAGACCACTGTCCCTAAAAACAAGGTATTGAATAATAACTGAAATAAAAAATATGATTCCATATAATACTGGAGAGCCGCAGCTCTTGATGCCGGAATACGGTAGAAATATCCAACGCATGATTGATCATTGTGTGATGATTGAAGATCGCGACGAACGTACTCGTTGCGCTTATGCGATTTCAGATGTAATGGCCACTCTTTTCCCTTCTATGCTGGGAGACAAGGGGGACCGACAGAAAATTTGGGACCATATCAATGTTATGTCAAGATTCGAACTTGACATCGATTTCCCTTGCGAAGTGATAAGCGCAGATCAGCTTACCCCGGGACATTCAAAAATCCCTTACACAGGAACTTTTACAAGGTATAGACATTATGGTAGGAACATACAGTCGATGATTCGTAAAGTGGCTGATATGGAAAATTGTGTGGAGAAAGACCAGTTGATATTCCTGCTTGCCAATCAGATGAAAAAACTCCTTGTGATGCAGAATCCTGAGTCGGCAAGCGACGCAAAAGTGTTTGTTGATATAGCCGACATTTCTGAAGGAAAGATTCAGATCAATCCTGATAATTATCGTCTAAATGATTATATTGATGTGGCACATCCCGGCTCAAGCAAATCGAAAAAGAAGAAAAAATAACCATTAATTTGATTATCCATGAGCTCTTTAATTGTTGAAGGCGGTCATCGCCTGCAAGGTTCGATATCACCTCAAGGCGCCAAAAACGAGGCGCTTGAGGTGATATGTGCCACTTTGCTTACTCCTGAGAAAGTTACCATAAGCAACATACCTGATATTGCAGATATCAGGAATCTTATTTCATTGATTGAAGATATGGGAGTCATGACTGAGCATATTGATTCCCATACTGTCAGTTTCCAAGCTCGCGATATCAACAAGGGGTATCTGTTTTCTGATCAGTTCCGCAAGAAGGCTCAGTCGTTAAGAGGTTCGGTTATGATTGTCGGACCATTGTTGGCAAGGTTCGGTTTTGCAACCCTTCCCAAGCCCGGAGGGGACAAGATAGGCAGACGCCGTCTTGATACTCATTTCCTTGGTTGGCAAAAATTGGGAGCCAAGTTTGATTATATAGAAGACGATAAGTATTATCATATCACTGCACCCAAGGGCTTGAAAGGTTGTTATATGCTTCTTGACGAAGCATCTGTGACCGGTACTGCCAATATAATTATGGCGGCAGTCATGGCAAAAGGCACAACCACCATATATAATGCCGCATGTGAACCCTACATTCAGCAGCTGTGTAAGTTACTTGTTAAGATGGGTGCACAAATAGAAGGGATAGGATCTAATTTGCTCACAATTCATGGAGTTGAATATCTTTCCGGAGCAGACCACAGAATGCTTCCAGATATGATTGAGGTAGGCAGCTTCGTGGGTGTCGCTGCAATGACCGGATCTGACATAATCCTTGAGAATGTAGGGGTTAAAGACTTAGGTATTATGCCCGACTGCTTCCGCCGTCTTGGTGTGAAAATGAAAGTAGAGGGTGACAATATACATGTGAAGCAAGATAAGATTTATGCAATAGATTCATTCATGGATGGGTCGATTATGACATTTGCCGATGCTCCTTGGCCCGGGCTTTCACCTGACCTTTTAAGCATATTTCTTGTTGTTGCCACTCAGGCAAAGGGAAGTGTTCTGATTCATCAAAAAATGTTTGAAAGCCGTCTTTTCTTTGTTGACAAGTTGATTGACATGGGTGCAAAAATAATACTTTGCGATCCTCATAGGGCGGCTGTGATAGGTGCTGGTAAGTTTCATTGCCTTCATTCTACCAACATGGTCTCTCCCGATATCCGTGCGGGAATCGCTATGCTGATTGCCGCCTTGGGTGCAAAGGGCACGAGCAGAATTCAGAATATTAATCAAATTGACCGAGGTTATGAGAAAATTGATGAGCGTCTTAATAAACTCGGTGCACATATTTTGAGAGAAAATGATTGTTGAGACAGACATAAAGGCTATTGGCAAGTTTCAAAAAACTCATGGCTTGAAGGGCGAACTCAATGCTATTCTCGACATTGATCCCGGATATTTGGAAGAGGGGCATGCAATTATCGTGGATGTGGATGGGATTTATGTTCCTTTTTTTACATCTTCGGTTCGTCCTAAAGGTTCTACATCATTTCTTATCAAACTTGATGGAATCAATTCTGAGGATGAGGCTAAGGATTTTGTCAATAAGATTATTTATGGAATGAAATCCGAACTTGTCACATTTCTTGACCTCGAAGAAGATGATATGTTTGAGGAAGATGATATCGTAGGTTATAAGATATATGATGGTTTTACAGGAGATTATATAGGTATAATTGAATCGGTGGA
The DNA here is from genome assembly GCA_910583795.1 of uncultured Muribaculaceae bacterium. Taxonomy (GTDB): domain Bacteria; phylum Bacteroidota; class Bacteroidia; order Bacteroidales; family Muribaculaceae; genus Lepagella. The sequence continues at coordinate 31,809 of CAJTZQ010000033.1, read as the reverse complement.
TTCTTCTACCGAGAATCTTCTTTTTGTGGTACTTACCGAAGATGGTGAAGAAGTATTCATTCCTGCAGTAGATGAGTTTATTGAAGAGATAGACGACAACGATAAAATAATAAAGATGAGGCTTCCTGAAGGTCTTGTTGAGTTAAATAAAAAAGGATAAGTATGGATAATGATCAATATTCTTTTGATGAGGATAATGCCGTGAAATTCATACGCGCAGAACTTCCTCCGGCAGTAAGTGAGAAATATGAAGATGATGATATCTTATGTATAATTGATATTATCTGGGACTATTATGAAAAAAAAGGTTTTCTCTCTTTGAATTCTCTTGAGACGGAAGATGAGCAGCTTGATGTGGATGACCTTGTTAAATATGTAAAAAAGGAGGTTAAGAACGATGAGGAGCTTATCATGGATTCTAAAGATGTGGAATTGGTTGTAAAAGCTGAATTGGATTATGAAGAATCTCTTGAAGACTTTGTATAAAGGATTGACTGTTATCGTTCTTTTGTCTTCTTCATTTTTATCTGTAGGTGCTTCGTCACCTAAGAAACCTGATGTGACAGAAGAAGGAAGAATAGAGGAACTTGACAGGATGGATTTCATTGAGATGCTAAATTCTGTCGATGTTAAAAACACTTCTGAACTGATCCAGAAGTTCCAGACGAAAGAAGGCAAGACACGTCTTTTAAATGGTAGGTATAATCCAAAAAGTGAATGTACGGTTGAGGCGTTCAGAAATAAAGAGGTGCTTCTTGTCACGATCCCCGCTCACCTTCTGTTTGCTCCCAACATGACTGAACTCAGGAAGGATGCAGGAGATTACCTTTCCCCTATCAGGAGATACCTGAAAGATCCTGATATGTATCGAGTGATGCTTGTTATGCACACGGATAACACCGGTTCCGAGCCTTATAGGGAGCAATTGACAACAGACCGGGTTAATGCAGTGTTCGACTGGTTTGAAGAATCCGGTTCAGATACTCGTTATCTTTTCTCATACTCATTGGGAGATGATATGCCGTTACGGCAGAACGACTCAATGGACAATCGTGATAAAAACCGTCGGCTTGAAATCTATCTTCTCCCTGGAAAGAAAATGGTAGAACAAGCCTCAAAAGGTAGGATCGCTTTCTAAGAAACTGTTATGGAAATCAGGTGCGTTTGATCCATTAGCCCGAGCGCGATTATCTTGTGCCTGATTTTGATTGTCCCTTTTTCTCCTAAAATAAAAATGCCTCCTGCCGGTTGTGTGAAGTGACCGGCAGGGGGTATTTTTTCTGCAGCTCCTCGGGACTATACACGGAACAATAATCGGCTGCCACGCCCATAAGCATTACAAACGCTCAAAAGAGAATATCAGGAAATGAAAAAGACACTCGCATCAATCATAATGTGTATTCTTGAATTTCATGGTTTTCAAGGGTATGGCAACAAAATCGAATATATTGTTGATTTTGTGCATAGCGGCTTTGTGGAGCAGGTAATAATAGCAAATCTCCCCCATTTCTGGAGTGATACAGATGGCAATAAATTTTGCAAGTAGAATTTTTACTTTCATATTGATCTGCTGTCAAAGAAATAAAAAGTTATGAAAAAGATATTGTTAATACTGATTCCGGCATTAGTTTTTTTGAGCGGATCTGTTTCTGCCCAGACACGTCATGACGAACACCGTGGACACAGTGCATGCGAACAGAGTTGCCGTCATCACCGGTCGCAATATTTAATTGCGGGAAACAAGGTGTTTTTTGACGGTCGTGAGATAGACGGTGCTTCAGCTTCAACTTTTTCGGTTTTGCGCAATGGATATGCAAAAGACTCTTGGGCGGTGTACTTTTGCGGAATTAAAATCGATGGCGCATCAAGCAATTCATTCAATGCGTTAGGCTATGGATATGCCAAGGATACATGGAATGTATATTACAATGGCGTAAAAATAAAAGGAGCTTCTTCGGATAGCTTCAATGTGCTCTCCGACCGGTATGCAAAAGATACATGGGACGTGTACTATGCCGGGAAAAAGATTCCAAACGCTTCTCCGGACAGTTTCGGCGTATTGCGTGATGGCTACGCCAAAGATACTTGGAACGTATATTTTGATGGCGTAAAAATACCGGGAGCATCTCCCGACAGTTTCAAAGTGCTTCGTAACGGCTACGCCCGCGACTCTTGGAATACATATTACTGTGGGAGCAAAAATTAGGCAATCAATGTGAACAATCTCGCTGTCGTATTCACAAAGTCCGGTTTCAAGCCATATCAATATGATAATGGTGATGACTAACTATGTGTAAGACGGTTGCTATTGGATCGTAGATAAAGATGGGAAAATAGGATATGCCTCAGAAAACAATACAGTGATAATATCCCCTCGCTTTGCGTTTGGAGTACAATCTCCTCGCAGAGGAACTTCATTTTCTGCCCCGGACCATAGCCGGGTTATGTGCAGCCTTATTGGAACACAAACGTATGAGCCGAAAGGAATTAATCAACACTCTGCATACCTCATGCCTGAATTATCACGCACCAAATAATGAGATTGGTTACGGTGTGCCTCAAACTTCGCGGATGTTGTTACAGGCGAACCCATAGGGTCAGCCGGAATTTGACCTGTCCTTGGGCAGAGGCTCTACCTACTCAATCTGACAATGATGCTATGGACGTGCGAATTGACGTATTTTCAGGCTTCTTACGCCATTAGTTACACCGCATTCGAGAGACTGAAAGCTCTGCGACACCTCCGAAAGTGATGACATTTAAGAAAAACATCGTTTGAAACTGATTTTCATGCTATAATGGGACATTTGTCACACCTTATATCAATTATTTGTAGTAAATTTGCTTAATTACACATATAATAGACTCATGAAGAAGCAACTGATAATAACTTTACTACTAACTCTGTTCATAGGAGTGAGTAGCGCTATTGCATCCGAAAAGATTGATTCTCTCTCGTATGCATTAGGTCATCAATATACACTCGGCACTCTGGCGGGTAAGAATGACCTGATGCAAAGTGAGGCTGATTTCCAAGACTATATCCGTGGTCTTGAAGATAATTCGCGTACTCTCACACAGATGAACGATTCATCTTATATGATGTCTTACTGTCTGGGGGCGATGGAGGCTATTTTTATTACTGATGGCATGCACAGGAAGAAAAAGGAGGAGCTGCCTCCGTTTTCATGTATCATAGCCGGACTTCGTAAGGTAGGGACCGGAAAAATATCTCTCCCCGCAGATACCGTGGCTGCCATGTCTGTGATAAACACATATAGCCGAGAGGGGATGAAGCCTGAAGACTTGGATGCAGATACCTGCTGCATGTTTTTTGAAGCATACGGCACGATGAAGGCATATCAGCCTGGGTTGCAGGAATATATATATATGGATTGAACCCCGGCACCAGTTGCGTGGCTGACCGAAAAGCGTTTGCCATCGGAATGGCGGATGTGCTTGAGGCGTATACCGAGGCTCCGAAATCAGCATATGATCTGGGAAAGATGTTTGCTTTTTCTCTGAATATCTGAGCAATGGAAAAAGACTCTCCGGATATGGCATCGTTTGTGTTGGGCGCAAAGGCCGCGCTTGGGTTGGGAAAGGAGTTTATTTTCCGCGCGATACGTCAATAACTATTGAAAATGCCGCCAAATACCTTATAATCCATGATGAAAATGAAACAATGATTGACCTACTTATGGGGATGATCTATGAAGAAACTATGTATTGGGCGGCACGGCTGTTTAGCGACGTACTTCCCGCTGAAACTCATGATGCGGCAATTAGGTTAGTCGAAAACTGCGACAATCCCGAAATTGTCTCGCGTGCCAAAAGACTTCTAATCAAATAATATAATGAAAGATAAAAAGAGGCTTTTAAGATACATAATAATCCTGATTTACTGTGCTATCGGATTAACAACGTTGCTTGCTTTGCCTGTGATGGCAATTGATGGTACGATTCGCTTTAGATGTCTGCCAAAACTACTATTATTGGCGATTTATATCAGTAATGTAATCCTATACCTTATAAGTGGGACAATAGCGTGGCTTATTAATAGCAGAAATAAACAGGGAAATAGTAAATTTATGATTCTTCTGACATGGTTTATATATTATATCCTATTTTGTTTCGTGGCATACTGTTCTGATACTTATAAGTCTTGGTGGCATGCGGCTGTAGTATTCAATATCCTTATTTCATCTGTCCCCCAGATAGTTTTGATTCCATTTATTTACAAATGGCTCAAAAAACGTGAAATTGAAAATTGAGAGTGTTTTAATAATGCCAAAAATAAAGCTTATACATGAGACGCAATTGATGTCTTCAAAAGTAAGAGAATTAAATAAAAATATCGCTGATTTTCATGACCAGATGGGACATTTGTCACATCGAAATTAGATGATATTATCTAAATTTGTGTTATGAATATCTTAATAATAGGTGCCACGTCCGGCATAGGTAAATCCCTATACAGCCATTATATTGCAAGTGGTTGTAAAGTCGCAATCATGGGGCGTCGAAAAGAATTGCTCGAAGAATTATCTTCCGGCAATGCATCTGCGACATTGCCTCTTTCTGTTGATATATCGGATTGCACGGCTTTAGAAATCTCTTTCAGAGAAGTTGCAAAACAGTTTAATCAAATTGACCTTGCCATTATTTGTGCAAGTACAGGCGATCTAAATCCGACATTAGAAATATCGCAAGAGCTTGACACTCTCGCAACCAATGTCGTAGGATGGACGAATGTAATTGATACTTTATACCATTACTTTGAAGCACAGGGACACGGTCATATTGTATCTATTACCTCCATAGGGGGAATGCAACCGACACCCGTTGCTCCGTCATACAGCGCAAGTAAGGCATTTCAAATCAACTACACAAAGTCTTTGCAGTCAAAAGCAAAGAAGTCGCACCTATGCATCACGGAAATTAGACCGGGGTTAGTAAATACCAGGATGGCTAAAGGCGAAGGACTATTTTGGGTCATGCCGGTTGAAACTGTCACAAGACAGATTATTAGAGGCATTGAGAAAAAACGTAAGTTGTGTATCGTAACGAAACGCTGGCGTTTGCTCAATTTTATTGTAAAGCACTTCATGTAAAGCATATTCACGTACTTGCTGATCTGATGGGGCGGACGCAAGGAGATATGGATGTTGTCACTCTTAAACCATCATGCCAATTAAATATAGGCATGACAAAAAATTTGAATAATTGTTTTTTCCAACTTCAAGCCACGGATGTGTTTAAGACAGCAAGGAACTCTATAATAACATACGGTGAACAGATGACACTAAACAAATGGAATTATAGTGATACGCAGGCAATAAGACTGATTGTACGTTATTCTTTCAACGCAACTATGAATAAGTATAAAGGTAAATCTGCTGGACTTTTAGAAAGGAATCGATTGTAATTGAAGTTAAGATTTGTGGGTACATATGCCCCTAAATAAAAAATAATGAGTAACTTTGTCATTGCGAGCCAAAGCCTTGCAACGACATTTCAACGAGGGTTTGGCACTATTGGCAACTCTTATCTATGGCATATTTGCTCATTTTACATTGGCATATATGAACCTAATCAAAAAATAAATAATCAAGAAATATGTTGCACACATTCTTTTTCAGCCCATCCGGTACAACCCGCAAATACGCAACGGTTATGGCAGAGGCGTTTTGTGAAGATTTCCAGCTGATAGACCTGACGCATGGGACATGTGAAGTTGAATGCGACCTTGTTGATGGAGATACTGTTCTGTTGATTGCCCCGGTCTATGCAGGACGTATTCCTGAGATGGCTGCTAAACTATTTAGTCAGATTGATGGTCACGGTATGAAGGCTATTGTCGCTGTAGTTTATGGTAATCGCTACTATGATGATTCATTGTTGGAATTGGCAGACATTGCCATAGCGGACGGGTTTGAGGTCATCGGTGCAGGAGCATTTATTGCGCAACATTGCATATTCCCCAAAGTAGCAAACGGAAGGCCCGACAATTCTGATCTTGCAAAAGCGATTGATTTTATTAGGAGAGCCAAGCAATCCGGTAAACTGGATATGGATACTGTAAAAGGGAACCGTCCTTACAAGAAACCTGGTGCTGTCCCGCTACGTCCTCAGACAGATGAAAAGGAGTGTCGCTCATGCGGTCTCTGTGTCCGAGAGTGCCCGACAGGAGCTATCGATCCGGTGACCCTGACGACAGATAATGACAAGTGTATCACGTGTTGCCGCTGCATCGCTGTCTGCAGCACTAATGCCCGAAGGTTCAAGGGCATAATGTATTCTACGGTGGAAAAAGTTTTCTGTGCTCAAAACTCCAGGCGGCGTGAACCAGAGTTATTCTTATGATCATAAACAGATAAATCCCCATGCGAGAAATCGTATGGGGATTTTGTCGTATCATGGCTTTGCCACTTCGGAGATATTCGTATTGTAGTGTATCTATTATTGAATGGCTTTGGTAATTGTGTAGGAAGGATGTGAAGTGATGAAAGATTAATCCATACGGGATTTATAGTCTTCATAGGTGAATTTACGCAGAAGTATTGGATCTCCCTCTATCGGTTTGAACCAGATAGAAGGATGTTGGATTCCGTTAAACATATTGGTTTTAACGGTTGTGTAATGGTTCATGTCAAGCAGAGTGAGACGGTCCCCGGATTTGAGCGGAGATTTAAATTTCCAGTCACCGACAAAATCGCCGCTGAGACAGGAATTGCCACCAAGACGATAGGAGAGTCCATCAGAATCATTTTCGTCTATTGATTCGGCTATTGCCGGCTTATATGGCATCTCCAGACAGTCTGGCATGTGACAGGCGAAAGAGGCATCGATAATCGCCGTTTTAATTCCTGCGTCTTCTACAACATCAAGCACCTCTGTTACCAAGTCTCCTGTCTGCCATGTAAAAGCGCTTCCAGGCTCCATTATTAATTTTAAGTTGGGATATTCCTTATGTAGGTTCTTCAGTAAAAATATCAGGTGGTCAACGTTGTAATCTTTACGGGTCATCAAATGGCCGCCCCCCATGTTCAGCCATTTTAATTGAGGCAGCCAGTGCCCAAATTCCGATTTAAGGGCTTCGAGCACTTTTTCAAGGTCGTAGCTTGAAGATTCGCACAAAGCATGAAAATGGAACCCCTCAAGTCCTTCCGGAAGCTTTTCAGGAAGATCTTTGGCATTTACACCAAATCGGCTGCCTGGGACACAAGGATTATAGATGTCAGTCTCAATAACGCTGCAATGTGGATTAACTCGTAGCCCGCAAGACACTGTATTGTCAGGGTGTTTCCCGTTGTATTCTTTCACTTGAGGATAGAACCGGTTGAACTGATTCAAAGAATTGAACGTGATATGGGAGCTTCCTTTTAAAAATTCAGGAAAACTTGATTCGGTATAAACCGGACAATAAGCATGAACATCCTTGCCAAGGCAATCAAGTGAAAGCTGCATTTCATTTAGGGAACTGGCAGTTGAGGAATCAACATATTCCGCAATAATGGGGAATGTTTTCCAAAGTGCATTAGCCTTGAATGCCATGATTATTTTCACGTCTGCCTCTTCGCTCACATGCTTTATGAGTGAAAGATTTTTACGAAGTCTATCTTCATAGACAATATAATATGGGGTCTGAATCATAATTATTATTTAAATTCAATGTTTGAAGATAAATAAGGAAAGAATGTTATTTTTTCAAACGAAAGTTGAATTATAAAATTGTGAATTTCGCAAATTTAAGGAGGAGTTTTTTTACACCTACAACTCCGAAATCGACCGTTATCATGTCTTCTCCGGATAAAGAGTCTACTTTGATAATAGATCCTTCTCCAAACCTGTCATGTCGTATTCGTGTCCCAATCGAGAGTTCTTCTGCGGAATGTTGAGGAGTAAATCCGGAAGGTGTAGATATCCCGTTTCGTATTTTTTTGAGATCAGAGTAAGGTCTTTGATTATATGAGGATGTTTTTACAGACGTAGAAACATATCCTGTTTTTTTATAGTTTTGTAACGGATTAATGAAAGGAGTAGATTCATCTGCAAGATTGCTCGACATTTGAATGTGGAGATAACGTGTATCTATATCACTTAAGAATCGGGAAGGGCTTGTCATTACGGTTTGTCCGTTGCGGAATCTGCTTCCGGCGTATGTTAATGTGCATGTCTCTTTAGCGCGCGTGATAGCAACATACAGAAGTCTTCTTTCCTCTTCAATCTGTGCCAGAGAATCCTGGCTCATAGAAGATGGAAAGAGATCTTCTTCTACACCTACAACATAAACATGTTTGAATTCAAGACCCTTTGCGGCGTGCACAGTCATGAGAGTCACTTTTGGTTGATCATCCGTATCTTTTTCGTCCTGATCGGTTGCGAGCATAACTTCAGAAAGAAATGCGCGCATATCAGCTTCTCCTTCACCTGTCTGCTCCCGAATATCTACAAAATCTTTAAGCCCGGAAAGAATTTCCTGAAGGTTCTCTTGCCTACTGATACTTTCAGGAGTTGAATCGTGTGCAAGTAAGGTCAGAATACCTGTGCGGTTATAGATTAATTGTCCGAGTTCATAAGCATCTGAGCCGGATTCATTGTCATTAATAAAAGTCTGAATCAACTCTCGGAATGCATTCAATTTAGATATTGTTCCGGAATTTAACCCTGCGTTTTTAAGGTCGCATGTGTTGATTGTTTCCCATATACTTTTATTCTCTGTTGAAGCAAGGGTATGTAGTTTTTTAAGGGTGGTTTCCCCAATTCCGCGTGCAGGATAATTGATTATTCTGCGCAATGCTTCGTCATCATTTGGATTAATGCTTAGACGAAAATAAGCAATCATATCTTTGACTTCCTTACGTTGATAAAAAGACAATCCTCCATAGATACGATATGGGATATTACGTTTTCTTAGCGATTCCTCGAGCACTCGGGATTGAGCATTGGTGCGGTATAAGATCGCGTATTCATCGTATGCGTCATGATTGGTCAGTTTTGACTGGCTTATCATGTTTGCCACCAAGAATGCCTCTTCCATATCGCTGTAAGTTTTCACAACTGAAATCGGCTCACCTTTGTCGTTTTCGCTATACACATTTTTCTTCATTTGTCGAGTGTTTTTAGCGATAAGACTTCCAGCAGCGTCGATGATATTCTGTGTGGAACGATAGTTGCGTTCAAGTTTAAATATTTTCAATCCCGGATATCGTCTTTCAAGATGTAGAATATTGTTGATATCCGCTCCTCGGAATGAGTAAATACTTTGAGCGTCATCTCCCACTACACATAGCTTATTGTTTTTCCCTGAAAGTTGAGATATTATGAGATGCTGAGCAAAATTTGTATCCTGATATTCGTCTACAAGAATATATTTGAAAAATTCTTGATAATGCCTGGAGATGTCGGGAAAATCTCTCATCAGAAGATTCATGTAGACGAGAATATCGTCAAAATCCATAGCATTAGCTAATTTGCATCTATCACAATATATTTTGTAGATTTGACCCGTAAGGGGACGTTTAGCCCTTTTGTCAGCATCATAATTATCCTTGTCAAGGAGATACTGATCGGGATTTATCATTGCATTTTTAGCATTTGAAATGGCTGATGCAATAGCTGCCGGTTTGTAGATTTTTTCGTCGAGAGCAAGATCTTTTATGATCATCTTGATCAACGAACGGGAATCAGTCGTATCGTATATAGTAAATCCGGATTTAAAACCGAGTTCCTCGGCATGTCTCCGAAGTATTCTAAGAAAGATTGAGTGGAAAGTGCCCATCCAAAGCTTTGCCGCTACTTTATCACCTACAATGCCGGTTATCCGTTCTTTCATTTCACGTGCGGCTTTATTTGTAAAAGTAAGGGCAAGTATACGATAAGGTTCAAAACCATTTCGCAGCAGATCGACAATTTTGTAGGTAAGGACACGTGTCTTACCAGAACCGGCACCTGCAATAACCAGGGCAGGTCCGTCTTTATATGTCACAGCTTCACGTTGCTGAGGATTGAGAAGATCAAGATAATTATAATCGGGAGCTTGTTGCATATTTATTTCTTGCTAATTTGAAATGTCAGTAATTCAGATTTCGTTGGCAAAATCCGAATTAATTATGGATGAAGATGTTTTTCAGATTTTTATATTCCGGGATTGATGGTATAAAATTGTATGTGCATGACTTATAGTCTACCGCGCAGCAATAATGCGACATACCGTTGGAGACAACAAGGTATTTTGCATGTAGGGTCATATTGTATCTCACAATTTGGTCGAAAACATTTTGTGTGATTACAATATCCGGTGCTTTATATTCAACGATCATTAATGGGGTGCCGTCAACATTAAAAACCACAGTGTCACATCTTTTTTTTGTGCCATTAAGGGATATTCCTATTTCATTTGAAATTAGTGACTGCGGATAGTTTAAATATTTTGTGAGCCATGCCACGAAATGCTGCCTGACATATTCTTCAGGTGTAAGCACAACAAATTTTTTCCTTAAAGGATCAAACACCTTTATAACATTATCACCCCGGCTGAGACGAAGTTCAGCCGGGGGTAGATTTAGTTTAGGAAATTGTCCGTTTGATGAGTTTGTGTTGATCAATGAGATATCGTTTAGATTACTTGTTTACAATTGCATTTCTGCCTTGATATTCTACATCAAAAATAGAATTTAGAAGATCAGCAAGACGTAGCCCTCCTTTTAGGAATTGTTGTTCAACGACCGGTGTCCATTCAGCTATATAATCATAACTTATTTTTGTTCCGTCAGGAGTTTTTGTATACACGTCTTTGCATATCTCATACGTTTCAGATGCCCATCCTTCAGGAGTGTTGATAGACAGAATTTCCACTCTTTGTTCGGGAGTGGTTCGATCTATTTGTTGTTGCCATTCAGTATAACTCCACTTATGTGCTGATTCTGGCAAAGAACTGTCCCACACTGAATGAAGGTTTGCATCTTTCCCAAAATATTTAACCATGCATCTGTTGCCCCCTAAGTCGGATGCGTGACCGAGATGCATGGGCTGATGTATATCTCCAACAAGATGTATCACCATTTTAAGTGCAAGCTGTTTTTGATCGCGTGTGGCATTAGAATCTTGGAGTATAGCAACTTGTGAGTAGATAGCTCTTACAATATCTCCAGATTCAAGCAAGGGAGCGCTTTCGAATGTCTGATCGCCGTCTATATTTTTGTAATGCCAAGTTTTAGAGTATGCATATTCGGGAGTGTGAGATGCATTGTCGAGCCAATTGGCATAATAGACAGGTGATTTGCCGTCAAGAAGTCCTTCAACAATCTCTTTTGTTGCAGGAGTGAGATGATTTTCTGCGATGTAAGCGGTTGTATCATGTCCCTTTTGACCCCAACCGAAAGCAGATGTGGCGGATAGGATCATTAATCCGGATGCAAGAATATTCTTGTTTAACATAAGGGTTTCTTTAATTGTTTGTTGACTTGTAAATAGTTGAAGGTTATAATGTGGCATTCCAAGATTATTATACCACTCACAAAATTAGCTAAAAAAAATCAATTAGGCAATAATAATTCCATAGTGGCGGATACCCAAAATTTGTTAACGCACTCGATCGCAGATCATGAGGTAGGTTCAGTGCTGTTGTGAGGGATAGATGCGGTTACATCCTCTCACACCATCTGTCAAAAATCATTCGAAGATAGACCTCTGGAGTGTATTGAACCGCTTCGTAGCACAATATCATTTAAATGCTACAAATTACATTATTTTTTTGAACAGGTTAATTGCATTAGATGTTTAAAATCATTATCTTTGTTGGAGAATTGTCTTATGATTAATTTTTCGCTCGCGAAATTAATTTTATATAATTTTGGAATATTAAATCAGACCCCTATGACAACAGTAGAATTAAAGGAAAAAATGATGAAATTATGGAAAAATACATTCCATGATTCTGATGCGTATGTATCTCTCATTTTTGATAATTATTTCAATCCGGATTTCATAGAATATCATGAAGAGGGGAATCAATTAGTGTCTGCATTATTGGGGATACCTTATGAATTCAGTAATGGGAAATCAAAAATGAAGGCACTTTATTTATGTGGTCTTGCCACTGCAAGTGAATACAGGCATCGGGGTATTATGAATGATTTGTTGGAAAAAATCAACAAAAAAGCAAAGGATAATAATTATATATTTACATTTCTGATCCCTGCTAATGATAGCCTGATTAACTATTATTCAATAAGAAAATATGAAGCTGCAATTTATCGCGTAGAAGACCGTTATACAGAATTGCATAATTTTGATAAAGATTACCGTTCAAATATTGAATGTGAAGATGAAAGAATATTCACTTTGAAGAGTAAATTATTTGACTCATTAAGAGTAGAGATATTTGATATTAATGATACGGAAAATCTACGTTTGTTAATAAAATTAATCTGCAATTTCGAGAATAAAATATCGACATATACATCTCTATTGCATTCCCCAAAAGATATTGAATTGGTGATTAGAGAAAATGTCATTTCAAATGGGAAAATATTTGTTGCCTATAATAAAGACAACGCATTATGCGGGGTGGCATTTATTAATCTTGATGATAGGAGAAGAGTTCATATCCCAAAGGTGTATTATGAAGATCAAGGATCTTTGTACAGACTGCTGGATGCTATAAAGAAAAAATATTCAGAATCGCCCATAAGTCTTTATTATTATCCAGAAGAATGCGATCGGAAGGCATTATGGGAGAAGGTCTATGGGGCATCAAATCCAGATGGGGCTATGTTGGGTGGAGCATACGGTATTTCAGAAAGGGTTTATAATGTAGGCAATCACGCCAAACCTTATGGAATGATCAGAATTTTGAATCTTCGTGAGATTTTAAAATTTATTGCCATTGACAGGAGCGATTCAAAATTTTCAATTCTCGTGAAACTTGATTCAAATGATGGGAAGGTGTTGAAATGCGACATAATTGATGGCAACGCTACATTTGAGATTGTAGACTATGAGAAAATAAAGTGTCAATTAAAAAATATAAATACAACTGTTTTAAAAGAAAGGGAAGTCATTGAAATTATTTTTAGGAAGAAGGGAAGTTCCAACATGATCCAGGAGGCTTTTGGAATTCCGAGGCTTCCTATTAATATGGCTCTTTTGCTCGATTAAAAAATTGGGATATCTATGTTTATTTAGATTGATCTGATAGACAGTATTACTGAGGTTGATTTTATCAATGCCTTTAAACAACTTCATCAGATTAAAATAAGATTTGTTAAAGTTGGGAAAGTTTCCAGATTTTAAGAGCGCAAGTATATTAAAAATATACTTGCGTTTCATTTTGTTATCAATTTTGTCTCAATTGATTTTTTAATCTCAAAAGTCTACAATTTTCTTTTACGCTTCAAACTTATGCGTATCAATGGTTTTAGTCGTTTTTCTTAAGAATTAAGGGCTACGAGAATAAAGCAGATCACAATATTTGAATAATTGCTCAATAATAATCAATTCTTATTGAAAAGATATTTAGATAAAAATTAAAATTAATTACTGAAATGTAATTATCCGGGTATTCATGTTTGTAATTGGTCAAATTTAAACTTCATATATGAGAGGGTGGGAGAGTAGTTTTGTAATTAACAAAAAATATTGATGCATTTGTATATTTTGCAAATGTAATCATGATTTAAATGATTTAATTGCAAATTATTTTTACAAAATATTAGAGTTGCGATTTGTATTTGTAAATATATCCAATATGTAAATAATTACTATGTAAATCGTAATCAAATGTAAAAAATTGCTTTTAACATTTGATTACATTATTTTTAAATATCTGAATATTAATAAAATAGATATTAATATTAAAGTTCTGACTATAAAATATATAATATTGGATTATATTTGATGATTATATCTTATATTTATATGATTTAGGTAGTTGTAAATGATATATATGATGAATTCAATATAAATATATACATTAATAAATTGCTCGAAATTTCTAATGGTCTTTAATATTGTTAATTTAGTAATTTTATAATTGTTAATTATAAAATAGTTAATTGTAAATTTGCAATTTTGAAATATTTTAGGTAAATTTGCAATTATATAATTAAAAAAAATTAATCACAATGTCAGACCAAAATATTGCAATTCGTCTAAAATTCCTCATTGAGGAATTGGGAATATCGAACTCTCAGTTTGCTGACGAGTGCAATATATCGCGTCCTACGCTTTCTCAGCTTGTTACAGGAAGAAACAAGAAGGTAAGTGATGTTATAATTAGTCAAATTCATAAAGCATATCCGGATCTATCCATTTTGTGGCTACTTTTTGGGGAGGGAGATGTTTGGAATACAAAATCGCAGTCTCACACTAATATCAATTGCAGCACTCAAGATGATGATAACTCCATAAATTCATTAAACGACAGTGTGGATGATTCAGATTCTGATTTAAATACTAAAGGAAATAAATCAGATTCGAAAAATGCTTCTGAAATTCTAGAAAAATCGATTGACCGTCAAGAAAACTCCGGATATTGCAAGGAAATGGCGCTTAATTCTGATGATTCCCAGGCTAAGGATATGATAAACAGGGAGGTTAACTCTATTCTAAAAAATCCTGAATTCTTAAGTGATTTAGCGAAATTTAAAGAAAAATCAAAAAAAGTGGTACATGTCACAATATATTATGATGATTCCACCTTTGAGACGTTCTATCCCGGGAAATGACTTGTCTGCTATTGTCCTGTTGATTGCAATATTTTATTTTGTGTAGACGTTTAAGTAGAAGAAGCAGGAATCCCGGTGATTCCCATACTTCTGGTATCTCACAAAGTTTTATATGTTATTAACAAGAATATCTTTCATCCTTGGCTGTGGATGCATGATTAATGCAATAAATGTGTTTGCTGATGAAGTCTCTTTTATGGGAAATCACTTTCCGGTTTTTGATATGATTCCTGAAAAATCTACGGGATTAGATAAGATTTTTGTTTTAAAAGATCTCGAAGATGTTTCTATATGTGTTGATGTCGAAGAATTTAAAAATGCTAAATGGAGTATGTTTGGCAATATGGGCGCTGCTTATGCAGTACCTATAGAAAATGTACTTAATATAGATAAAAAATCTATGCTACCGTCTATATCAGGTAATAAAGGATATATTGTAGAATCTGATAGTAAAAAATATATATTTTGGATTGTAGATTATAGTACAAACAGGTTCGAAATAAATAATATTTCTT
Source organism: uncultured Muribaculaceae bacterium (assembly GCA_910583795.1). Classification (GTDB taxonomy): domain Bacteria; phylum Bacteroidota; class Bacteroidia; order Bacteroidales; family Muribaculaceae; genus Lepagella. Next base: position 16,562 of record CAJTZQ010000033.1, on the reverse strand, counting down.
TTGATAATTATCAAGATTGTGAATCTACGATTATAGAGTTTGATGGTTCTGCGTATCCTATATATTATTATACCGTTAATGGCAGACAAGAAATATTATCAAGAGATATTAAATTATCATATAACAATCTAATTTGGAATGAAGATTATAACCGTTTTGATCAACTGCCTTTAATAAAAAATCTTTCGAGTATATCGAAAAAGATAATACTCGTTCCACCTATGTATTGCATTTCTAATATCAAAATCTCAGGTGATCGTTTTTTGGAATTCTGGGATAGTTGTAGAATGTGGGTTAGCAGAAATAATAATCCATATTCTATTTCTATAGAATCAACTGTTATCAATTTAGATGCAGAAAATAATACAGATAATGAGATAAAAGATAATGTAGATTTTCTTGGAGGTTCCGCTCCATGTACATTATTGTTTTCATCTTATGCAACAGATGGAGTTGCTCATGTAGAATGGCAAATGTCGGATGATATAGATTTTCAAAATATATCATACCGTTTGAATGAACAAGATTTTGAATATACATTTACTAAAGAAGGAACAACGTATGTCAGATGTATCGGAAGTAATGCTGATGGTAGTTGTAGTGTATATGGAAAGACTTATGTTGTGAATGTCGGGACATCTGAGTTAAAGATACCGAATATTTTTTCTCCTGATGGAGATGGAATAAATGATGAGTGGAAGGTTGCCTATCGATCTATTATTGACTTTCAATGTTGGATATTCGACAGGCAAGGTCACGAATTGTTTTATTGCGACAATCCTGCCGTGGGATGGAATGGTAGATATAATAACAAAATAGTTAAACCAGGAGTATATTATTATGTTATTAATGCTATAGGATCTGATGGTAAACATTATAAAAAGAGTGGAGATATTAATATTATATTCGATCGAAATATCGGCAGATAATATCCGGGAATTCTTGATTAATATTATGAAAATTATTAGTATATGAATGAAAATAATAAGACATCCGGTTCTGTTGAAGTTTATGGTGCACGGGTGCATAATCTTAAAAATATAGATGTGACAATTCCCCATGATTCTTTGTGTGTGGTCACAGGTTTAAGCGGTTGTGGGAAATCGTCACTTGCTTTTGATACTATCTTTGCTGAAGGACAAAGAAGGTATATCGAGACATTTTCTTCATACGCGAGAAATATGCTCGGCTCTTTGGAACGTCCGGATGTGGATAAGATTACCGGCTTGAATCCGGTTATCAGTATTGAGCAAAAGACAGTGAATAAGAATCCGCGAAGTACCATAGGAACAACTACTGAAGTATACGACTTTTTCCGATTATTATATGCGCGATTGGGGGAGGCAAGAAGCTATATTTCCGGTAAGCCGATGGTGAAATATTCCAAGGATAAGATCATAACATTATTATTGGAAAAATATAATGACAGAAAAATACAGATTCTTGCACCTCTTGTCAAGAATAGGAAAGGTCATTATAAAGAACTTTTTGAGACTCTAAGAAAGAAAGGATATCTTAATGTGAGAGTTGATGGAGAGGTGAAAGAACTTGTTTACGGCATGAAGCTTGACCGCTACAAAAATCATTCAATAGAATTGGTAGTGGATAGGCTTCGAGTAAAGGAAAACGATATTCAACGTCTCAGATCAACCGTAGATGATGCTTTAAAACAGGGAGGCAAACAAATGATGGTTCTTGACATGGAAACCAATCTCGTTCGTCATTATAGCCAGTTATTGATGGATTCAGAGAATGGACTGTCTTATCCTGAAGCTGCACCGCATAATTTTTCATTTAATTCTCCTCAGGGATATTGTCCAAAATGTAGGGGACTTGGAGTTGTAAATATTGTAGATGAAGAAAAGGTCATTCCTGATAAAAAAATTTCAATATATGACGGTGCCATAGCTCCACTGGGCAAATATAAAAATTCGTTAATATTCTGGCAGATTGAAGCTATATGTAAGATATATGGACTTTCATTAAAAACTCCATGGAATGAACTTCCCCAGGAAGCTATTGACGACATTCTTAATGGCACTGATCAAAAATTGGATATTCAAAATGCAACAATGTCCACTTCCTATTATGCCGGGAGTTATGACGGGCTTGTGAAGTATATAGAATTGCAGGCTGTTGACGATGGGTCAGGTGCAACAAGCAAATGGGAGAATCAATATTTTTCTAAAGCGATATGCCCCGAATGTGAGGGAAAACGTCTCAATAGAATTGCCTTGAATTATTTTATTGATGATAAGAGTATCGCCGATGTTGCGCAGATGGATATATCAGAGCTATATGAGTGGTCTAAAATTTTGGAATATAAAATTGATCCATCAAGAAGAAAAGTAGCTGCTGAGATATTAAAAGAGATTAACAGCAGGCTTAAATTCCTTCTTGATGTAGGTCTGGACTATTTGTCGCTAAATCGAAGCAGTGCATCGTTGAGCGGGGGTGAAAGTCAAAGAATAAGACTTGCAACTCAAATCGGGTCACAGTTAGTGAATGTGTTATATATTCTGGATGAACCGTCGATAGGCTTGCATCAGCGAGACAATGTGAGGCTAATAAATAGCCTTAAACAACTTAGGGATACCGGTAATTCCATAATAGTAGTTGAACATGACAAAGATATTATGGAAGAGGCGGACTATATTGTTGATATAGGTCCAGGAGCAGGTCGTCATGGGGGAGAGGTTATGTTTCAAGGCAAGGTTAATGATCTTAAAAAGACCAATACGCTTACAGCAGGATATTTAAACGGGAGCAAAAGTATTCAAATTCCGGAAGTAAGACGTAAGGGAAACGGAAAATTCCTTGAAATCATCGGCGCATCAGGCCATAATCTTAAAAATGTAGATCTCAAGCTTCCATTAGGTAAATTTGTATGTGTCACTGGTGTTAGTGGTAGCGGGAAATCTTCATTGATCAATGGTACTCTCCATCCATTGCTAAGTCAGAAGTTTTATCGTTCCATTCAGGCTCCTTTGCCATATAAAGAAGTAAAAGGAATTGAAAACATCGATAAGGTCGTGACAGTGGATCAATCGCCTTTAGGTAGATCTCCTCGCTCAAATCCAGCAACTTACACAGGAGTCTTTTCTGATATACGAAAACTGTTTGTAGAACTGCCTGATTCTAAATTAAGAGGATATAAGCCGGGCAGGTTCTCGTTTAATGTTTCTGGAGGAAGATGTGAAACCTGTAAAGGTAATGGATACAGAACAATAGAAATGAATTTTCTGCCTGATGTGCTTGTCCCGTGTGAGACATGTCATGGGAAGAGATATAATAGAGAGACCTTAGAAGTCAGATTTAAGGGTAAATCTATATCTGATGTATTGGAAATGACTGTCAATCAAGCTGTCGATTTCTTTGAAAATGTACCCAATATATTAAAAAAGATAAAAGTTTTGCAAGACATTGGCTTAGGTTACATTAAATTGGGTCAGCCTTCAAGTACTCTTAGTGGAGGTGAAAATCAGCGAGTTAAATTGGCAACCGAACTTGCTAAAAAAGACACGGGAAAAACTTTGTTTATACTCGACGAGCCAACTACCGGTCTTCACTTCGAGGATATCAGAGTATTGCTGAAGGTCATCAACCGGCTTGCTGATAAAGGTAATACAATCGTTGTTATAGAGCATAATCTTGATATAATTAAGTGTGCTGACTATGTAATAGACCTTGGCCCTGAAGGTGGTAGAGGTGGAGGTATGATTATTGCAGAAGGTACACCGGAAGAGGTCTCTTCCACAGGAACATTTACAGCAGGTTTCTTAAAAAAGGAACTTGAAGCTAATAATAAATGATTCAAATTTAGACTTCCTGAATCATATTTAGCATCCCGGTTTAAAAATATAACACTAATAATTTCAGAATAACACCATCGGATGGTTCGATGGTGTTATTTTTGCATTAGGAAACATAAAAATATGCTCAAAAAGATTTGTAAAAATCGCCATGTAACTATATAGTCAAAAATATGCATAATCAATATTATGTTAAATAAGAAGTAAAATAATTATTTAAGATCTCTCTTTTTTTGGTTTCGATTGAGAAACTCTTATTAAACTGCTTTGATTATCAACAATTTTATGTATATTTGTGAATTGCTTTATTATTATAACTAATATAATCATGGACTCAACAGATTTTATTCAAGGACATTCATATTATTTAGATGTTGTTAAAGAATCATCCAGAAGGAAATTTTTTACGGTAAAGACCTCAGATGGGAAACAGTTTTCACTGACTAAGTTTAAGTTTCAATTAAATCAACCCCTACCCGATTCCTTGAAATGTTATGTGAAATCTATGTATCCAATTGCTTTGGGACAGGATTTGAACTATATAGTTAAAACGTTTTATACGGAGGGTCAGGAATATGAATTTGTTGTCAAATCTGATAAAAAAGATTCAGATTCATTTTATGAATTACAAGATGATAATGGACTGTGTTTTAAATTATTGAAGGCGCCGATGTCTTTAATTAAAGGTAACAGTGTCAAATGCAGGGTTGTAAGGATATCAGGGGTAAACGTTGAATTGAAATATGTTGGAAAACTGTCGGTCAGACTACCTTTAGAATTTTATACAGTTGATCAATGGCTTGAGAAAATTAATAGATTGTCATTGCAAGAATTTTATTTTCGATTGATTGAGACTATTCCTGAATTTGAACCTGCACTGAATTTATATGATGATCAAGATCCAAGCTGGATTTTTGAATTGCTCCGTATCACAGCTTCCAGAATAACGGACTGGTTGATAGGATGCAAGGATGATTTAAGAAAACTGACACGAGTTGTAAAAAGGTTATATATTGCTAAGCGGATAGCTCTTTACATACTCGAGGAATCTGATTATCTCAGGTTATGTAATCATGAACAGCGAGAGCTTTTACAATCGCGATTATCGCATTATGTGGAATTGTTTAATCAGTATGGTCAGGCTGCCGAAAGAATACTTGAAGGAACACATGAGGAATTTATTGACGGGATGTTTGCCAGACTGAAGGAAGCCGGTTATCTTTATCATCCTTCAAAACAATTCAGGATTATGATGACAATTTTAAAATTATGTCCTGAGCTGATTAATACACGCATGGGTGAGCTTTTCGAGGCTTTGCACAATTGGGATATTTCAAACTGGCGAACCGACCCGTTTCGTCCTGCACTTGTAGAGCAATTGCAGATATTTATTGAAGAAAATGCGACTAAAGCCAATCAGTTGCCTGCAAACGATTCAAGTGATGAAAATAAGACATTAATACGTCTTATTCTTGCAATAGCTATCCAAAGATTGCTAGCAACGGAGTCTGATAACATAGATCTTAATTTAAACAGGGCTATGTTGTATCGATATATTTCTTATCTTGTGCCAAGCAGTGTTAATGCACTTCTCGGAAAGGGAATTGACTCTTTGCTCGGTATCGATTTTCCAAACGAGTTTTCTTGGCAAGATACTGACCAACCTACCCTGATTTTGGTTAAAACATCTCATCCCGGACATTATTTGGAAGATAGAGATATTGTCACAAAAATATATTCCACTTCTAAAGCGGATATAAGGCTTAAGGCTGATAGTATTCGGATTATAGCAAGGAATGCAGATGAAGATTCTACTTCAATACCAAATTCTTTGTTTGACTGGCCAGAAACTTCTATAGCTTTAGCAGAACCAATTCAGACGAAGAATATAAGAAAATCGAAAGATCTTAAGGTTTTTGATCAGATGTGGAACGACATATCGTGGTCGATTTTTGGCAATACAGAAGATACAGAAGACAGGGCGATTGAAAAAAGGGAACCATATGATGGTGAGGAGGTAAAAGTTGTCATAGATGATTTGAGAATTCTTAAAACCGGTCCGGAAAGGCAGAGATTGCAGTTTCATTGCACTATTTGTGACGAGATGTACAAAGGGGAAGGTTGGATGCCATGTGATGCATATCATATGCTTGGATGGTTATCATACAAGGATATTCCTGGAAATTATGACGGGTCATTAAATTTTGCTTTCAATCGCGATGGACAACCTTTGATTTTCTCTGCTACAGTCTCAAGAAAATATTATGGTCTTGAGTTTAGCATGAAATCTCAAATTGAAGATTATTTGCTTGAAAATTCATCATCAGATAAAGAATTGATCGGTATTGTCACATATTTTGACAGAGTTAACAACGCATGGTTGTGTCTGACAGAAATGGGCTCAACTTTCAAGATTTATTGTGACGAATCAACACACGCTCTTAGCGAGAGTAAACTTGTAAGAGTGCGTTATATAGAACCGGAAAGATCAAATTCTATAACTCAGTTTTTTATTGGTGAACTATCTGAAAATCAAGACAACATTCCTGTAATGATTAAGAAGTCGTTATGTCTTTTTAATCTTATGCAGGCGTTAGGAGAAGAGGAAGAAGAGTTTTCAGATGAAACCTTTGAAGTCAGAGAGACTGAGGAGGTTATGAAAAAAGAGGAATTGCTTGAACTCATTTATATGTATCAGCGTAGAGCTTATACCGAGACTGAATATTTAAAGGCATTCAATTATCTTGGTCTCGCTACGATTCTGTGTAGACTGGCTGAAGAAGAAACCTTATTTAACGAATTGACTCTTCACATGCATCTTTTAAGACTTCTTTATGATTTTGGAAAGAATCAAAAGATTGATATGGAAGACCTTGAAAAATGTGAAGACAATGTAAGTAAAATCCCTATGCTTGAAAGGCTTCATTCACGTCTTAAGATTGTTGCAGACATAGATATTAATGCAAACTCTGAGTCTCTTTGGAGGATTTCTAAGAATCCTCGCAATGAGACAGAAGGAAAGCTTGCTTCTCTTGTCCTTTCTTACAATATGCTCCCTGTCGAGCTTGAGAAGACAAGGAAAGATATAATGAAGGAAATATCAACTCTTCTCAATGTAAATAATGCTACATCTTCCGCAAAATATTATGGAGATGAGTCTCAGACAGTAGAGTTCAAAAGTAGTATGATATATTCATCAAGAGGAGGTTCTCGTCCTGATTTTAAATCTCAGATTCATGAGATTTTGCATATTATATGTGGATTTATGAATGCCAGAGGAGGTACACTGTATATAGGTGTAAACGATGCCGGTTATGAAAATGGACTCGCGGATGATCTTGCATATAGGAGGGCAAGTGGGCTTAAAGCTACCCTTGACGGAATGATCGTTGACCTACAAAATAATCTTGATCGTAAACTGCCGGTGCATGCAAAAGATCATTGTGAAATATCGATAGATCCTGAATCTCACAAAGGTGTTATTATTGTTAAGGTTCTTCCGGTTGAGATTCCGGTTGAACTCGACGGTATAATCTATGTCCGCTCAAGTTCCACTACAAAACCTCGTCTTGATGAAGAGCGAGATGAATTTATAAAGACCAGGAGTCATAACTATCATCTTTTGATTAAACTGTGGGGGGTTGACAAAGATAATATTGAAGAAGAAAACGCTGAATCAGTCTCTGACGAGTGTGTATCAGATGCGGTTAATGTCGGTATTGCCTTAAACACTCAAGACAAGATAAAAAAAGTTGAGAGAGAAGGTAATCTTCTGGAACCCAGTTCTATTCGTCTTGGTAAGAGGAGAAAGAATGTGCTTCATTATTATGAGCCGAATTATGTGGCGCCAAGTTATTATTTATATGTTAGGGAAGATAATTCTTTTTTCAGATCTGAGGAAGATATATATTTTGAATCAGATTCTTCTTGCACAGCGGCTATCTCTGTGAAGGAAGAAGAGATTAGCGGCATTTTAGTGATTACTTATGATGACGCCAGGGTTGTAAAACTGCCAATGCAATCATTGTTGAGTATTTCTCCGAGGGTTGATAGCAATTTTCGATTAGGTGTTTCCATAAAAAATATGACTATTGGCAAGGATGAAGACTATCTTTTGACGGTGGTACGTGCAGATTTTGGCGAAATATTTTACCGGATCGAGAGTCTGTCATCTTTGCAGTTGTCATCGGATTTTAATGATCCGGGAGAGACTTTGTGTGACAATGGTCATAGGATTTTGGCTCAGGAAATATTCTCAAAAGATAAACTTACTCTTTTCGATTCAGACGCTATCGGTAGAGAGAGAAGATTTTATGGCGTTCCTGTACCGAATATTGATGGAACTCTCTCTCCTGAAGAGAGAATAAAAGAATTGTTACGTCCATTGCTTGAACTGGATTAAAAATCCATCTTTCTTTTGCAAGCGAGAAGGGTTGTGAGGATATTGGATTAAGAAGCATTTTATTTTAAAAAGAAAAAAGTCTAAGCAACTTTATTTCGAAAAAATGGCTTTTTAATCCATTAATCTACAAACATTAAGAGAATATGAGAAACTTAAATTGATAAAAAAAGACAAAAAAATTTTGTAGTTTCAAAAGAAAACTGTAATTTTGCAACGTCAAAAACGACAAACCCCAACCTAAGATGGAAAAGAGATTCCATTGGGGATGATAGATTGCCTTGTGGTGTAATGGTAGCACACCGGATTCTGGTTCCGTTTGTGAGAGTTCGAGTCTTTCCAAGGCAACAATCAATTCAATTCAGATTGCCTTGTGGTGTAATGGTAGCACACCGGATTCTGGTTCCGTTTGTGAGAGTTCGAGTCTTTCCAAGGCAACAAAGCAGATATCGTAAGGTATCTGCTTTTTTATATTCGTACCTCATGTAACATTTCGATATGAATATAACATTTCGATATGTTTTGACGTTTTGATGTAAGCGAAGATGAACTTTTTTATGTGCATTTTCGATTATGATAGAATATGGGTGAAAAATTGATTGAAATAAAGGGTGCGAGAGTTAATAATCTCAAGAATATCGACCTTTCCCTTCCATTGAATAAATTTATAGTTATTACCGGAGTGAGTGGCTCGGGGAAATCTTCCCTTGCTTTCGACACTCTTTACGCCGAGGGACAAAGACGTTATGTGGAGAGTCTTTCGGCTTATGCGCGTCAGTTTTTGGGTAGGCTTGCCAAACCGGAATGTGATTACATCAAGGGACTTCCCCCGGCAATTGCGATAGAGCAAAAAGTAAATACAAGAAATCCCCGAAGTACTGTCGGTACTTCTACAGAGATTTACGATTATCTCAGGATGCTTTTCGCGAGAATCGGGCATACATACTCTCCTGTCTCAAATCAGGAAGTCAAGAAACATGGGATAGAGGATATCGTTGCCACTGCACTCTCCTATCCGGAGGGAACAAGAATGGCTGTTCTTGTAGATGTGAATGTGCCTTCTGAACGAAGTTTTTCGCAACAGTTGGAGATTTATATGAAAGAGGGATATTCAAGGCTTGAGAGAGACGGAGAATTTGTGGATATCCAAGATGTGTTGTCAAGTGAAAAAGATACTTTATCTCCTGACAAATATCGCCTACTGATTGACCGTCTTTCTGTGTCTTCAGATAAGGATGAGGTGTCTCGTCTTACAGATTCTGTAGAGACAGCATATTATGAAGGACATGACGAATGCGTAATAAAGATATGGGGAGCTGACGGACAGCATGAACATCGTTTTTCAAAGAAATTTGTTGCCGACGGAATGGAATTCAGGGAGCCGAGCGACCTGATGTTTAATTTCAATAACCCTTATGGAGCGTGTCCGGAATGTGAAGGTTTCGGTAAGGTAATGGGCATCAGCGAAGACCTTGTTATACCGGATAAGTCACTTTCCGTTTATCAAGATGCAGTACAATGCTGGAGGGGAGAAAAGATGAGTGAATGGAAGAAGTATCTTATCAGGATTGCATCGCAATTTAGCTTCCCTATTCATACCCCATATGCCGAATTGACAGAAGAACAGAAAAGATTTCTTTGGGAAGGAAATTCTGCATGGGAAGGTATAGACGGATTCTTCCGTTGGGTTGATGAGAATCAGTATAAGATTCAATACCGGGTTATGAAAGCTAGATACAGGGGAAAGACTGTCTGTCCCGTATGCCATGGTTCAAGATTGCACAAAGATGTGGAATATGTAAAGATCGATGGGTATACTATAACAGATATCGTCAAAATGCCTGTAAGCAAACTGAGGGAATTGTTTTTAAATATTAATCTTTCAGAAACTGACCGAAAGATAGCAAAAAGATTGCTTACTGAAATTAACAACCGTCTTGAATTTCTTGATGAAGTTGGATTGGGATATCTCACACTTGACAGGCTCTCATCAACACTATCGGGGGGTGAAAGTCAACGAATAAACCTTGCCACTTCATTGGGTTCTTCTCTTGTGGGGTCTTTATATATTCTTGATGAGCCCAGTATAGGACTTCATTCGCGAGATACCCATCGGCTTATTTCCGTATTGAGAAGGCTTCAGCAGATCGGAAATACAGTGGTGGTGGTGGAACATGATGAGGAAATAATGCTTGCTGCCGATGATATTGTGGATATAGGAAAAGATGCAGGAAGACTCGGAGGGAATGTAATCTATCAAGGAGACCTTAAAGATGCGGTTAATAGTAAAGATAAAACAGATTCTTATACCGTAGAATATTTGAGAGGCACAAGGATAATAGACTATTCACCTCTCCGGCGTCCTTGGAAGAAAAACATTGAAGTTATAGGAGCTCAGGAAAATAATCTCAAGAATATAGATGTTAAGTTTCCTTTAGGTGTCATGACTGTTGTCACAGGGGTGAGTGGCTCTGGAAAATCCACTTTGGTAAGAGAAATATTATATAAGGCATTATCGAGGCATCTTGGAAATGCAGGTGATGCCCCGGGCACTCATAAGAAGCTTACTGGAGATTTGAGAGATGTAAAAGCAATAGAGTTTGTTGATCAAAATCCTATAGGGACGTCCACACGCTCCAATCCTGCAACATATCTGAAGGCATTTGATGAAATCCGAAAGCTTTTCTCTGAGCAGCAGCTTGCGAAACAGATGGGATTCACTCCCTCTTATTTCTCATTTAATTCCGAAGGTGGAAGATGTGAAGAATGTAAAGGTGAAGGGGTTATCACCATTCCCATGCAATTTATGGCAGACATCCAGGTCGAGTGCGAGGTGTGTCATGGGAAACGCTACAAAAAAGAGGTTCTCGATGTGGAATATCGTGGAAAAAATATTTATGATTTCCTTGATATGACAATTGATCAGGCAATTGAATTTCTTAAGGAAACTCCAGGAACTATTGAAAACAGAATTATTAAACGACTTCAACCCTTACATGATGTAGGATTGGGATATATTAAACTTGGTCAAAGTTCGTCCACACTTTCCGGAGGTGAAAACCAGCGTGTGAAATTGGCATATTTCATGGCGCAGGATAATCTTGAACACACTATGTTTATATTTGATGAACCGACAACTGGACTTCATTTTCATGACATCGCTACATTACTTAAATCAATGAATGCTTTGATTGAGAAGGGGCATACAGTGATTATAATCGAGCACAACATGGATATGATCAAGTCTGCTGACTGGATCATTGACATAGGTCCTGAAGGTGGGGAAAAAGGCGGGGAGTTAGTGGTCTGCGGAACTCCGGAGGAAGTGGCATTATGTAAAAATTCATATACTGCTCAATATCTTAAGCCAAAATTGATTCATTCTAAATTTAATTAATTCAACTTATAAAACCAAAGTTGAAGGTAAAAAAGAAGCTATATAAACTATGAATAGGCTTTAGTTTTTAAAGTGACAAATTAGACAAATAAGATAAAAATGAGATTAAAGCGTCTATTAAGATCGGGTTGTCGAATATTCCACACCATATCCTTATCTATCTTGTTGATAATTTTTTCGGGGTGTGGAAAAAAAGAAGAATCGCATGACCATGACGTTGCTAAACAACTTTTTGAAAAGAGTGTCAGGATGATATCTGTCTATATCGACAGTGTAAATAATGCTTCAGACTCCGCTGCGCTTAAGAGTATTGTGAAAAATTTCAATGTTAAAATAACCAGATTGAATTTTGAGTTTCCTCCTGAGACAGACCTTGAACTGAATGAGGATGAGAACGATTCATTGATACGTATGCACAAACATTTTATCAGAGCTATCAACTTAAGGGATTCTGTTTTAGCTCATCCCTTAGACTCATTAAAACTTGTGGTTGATAAAGACTCAATTAAATCTGGGGAATCCTCAAGATTATTATCTAAAACAGCTTTTTAGATAACCTTAAGAATTTATAAACCGTTTTTGTTGGCTGCAATTGTTAAAGTCAATCAACGATATAACACCTGCATTTCACATTTATCGCAATTAAATTTTAGGGAATAGGAATTGGATCCGCTTGATAGTATCAAAGGCTCAGAAATCCTATTGTTTTTATTTCTTTTGCACATTCCTAATTCTCTTAAAATGCAATGTCTTGTGGTCATCAGAGTAGTTCCGGAGCTTATCGGAGCTTTTGAGATTTCAATGGCGTTTTCAATTTTAGTTACTCCGTGGTCTTTATAAAATTGTTTTGCCAAAGAATTTGCAACATTATCCTTGAAATCAATTTCGGTTGAAATATATGGTAGTGATTTGTTTTCTTTGCGTCGGAGTTCCAAAGGGTATGTGACTTTATTCGCAAAGTCTATGGCGTCAATCAGTTTCCTGCGCAGCGACCCCATTTCGGACCTTGGGATGAAAATATTCTTATCAAGGCTGCTTTCATAAGAAGATAGTGTGTAGATGGTGTTTCCTAATTTTGAGAACTCACTACGGTAGTCCATGGGATTTCTTGCTGGTTCTTTATGCAAGTCAAGAGGAATACGGACTTCAATACCGCGTTCATCTTTAGCCGACACACCTGTCTCATCAATAGTGATATGCAGCCCGATCTTTCGTACCGCAGATTCTTTTTGCATTGTTTTCTGCCATTCCAAATTGAATGTGCGATGAATTTCAGCTCCACGAGGAATATCTACTTTTCTACCGGTGACGATCTTGCCATTTTCAATTTTATTGACGTTTACACCTTGATATTGCCCATTGCGATCAAAATAACTGATGCCATCCCCATTATTAAGTACAGAGATATCTTTTATTACCTCGCCCATAGATTTAGGTGTGAGAATAGACGCGATGGATTTTGGTCGCCTGGAACTAAGAAAATAATCTGTAAATCCCCTATTGAAGCTTTTTTCAGGAGCGGCATCGAAAAACGCTATGGATTTCCCGTAAGAATTTCTTACTAAATATCCATTGCTGCCGGCAATAATGTCGTTAAGTTTTTTATTATAGAATGCAGTAATGTTTTTTACATAATCCACATCTTTTAGTCTGCCTTCGATTTTAAAAGAACGAACGCCCGCATTGATTAATTCAGGAAGTTTGTCAGATGCATTGAAATCACGCAAAGAAAGCAAATGTTTGTCTTTTGCTATAATTTTACCGGAATTGTCACGAAGAGTATATGGAAGCCTGCATATCTGTGCGCATTCCCCCCTATTTGCACTTCTTCCTGTTGAGGCACAGCTCGCGTGGCAGCGACCGGAATAACTTACGCAAAGAGCTCCGTGTATAAAACATTCCACAGGGACGGAAACTTTTTCTACAATGGCTTTAATTTCCGGAATGGTGAGTTCCCTCGCTAAAACGAGTTGCGAGAAGCCCGCTTCTTGAAGAAATAATGCTTTCTCCGGTGTTCTAATGTCGCACTGGGTGCTTGCATGAAGAGCTATCGGAGGAAGATCCATTCGCAATAAAGCCATATCCTGAACTATTAGAGCGTCAACACCAACTTTGTAAAGGTCATGGCATAGTTTTTCCACTTGCTTTATTTCATGTTCATAGACAATTGTGTTGATTGTGACATATACTCGTGCACGATACTGATGGGCGAATTCTACCACTCTTGCAATGTCTCCTATGGAATTGGAAGCCGTTTTTCGTGCACCATGGCTTGTGGCACCCATGTATACAGCATCAGCTCCGTGTATGATTGCCTGCAGAGCAATGTCGGCATTTGCTGCGGGGGAAAGGAGTTCAAGTGTGTGTGGTGTCATCTTCAAGAAAACTGACGGTTATTTCTTAAACATGCGATCGATGTTTCTTTTATCTTCGCGTTCTTTGATTGATTGACGTTTGTCATATTGTTTCTTACCTTTACCAACGCCGATCACCATCTTGGCATATCCTTTGTCACTGATAAAAATGCGTAGAGGCACAATAGTGAAACCGGCATCGGAAGACTGTTTTGAAAGTTTCTCTATCTCTTTTTTGGACAAAAGCAATTTCCGGTCTCTACGAGCCACATGATTATTGTAAGAACCATAGAAATATTCTGCTACATGCATTCCTTTTACCCAAACCTCTCCCCTGTCGATCACACAGTAACTATCAGTCAGGCTTGCTTTGCCATCTCTTATGGATTTAATTTCAGTTCCGGTAAGAACCATACCTGCTGTATAGGTATCGCCTATCTCATAATTGAAACGGGCTTTCCTGTTTTTTATGTTGACTTGACTTGCATTCATTCTAAATTGATAAGAAATTTGATTATGACGGTAAAACCAATCCCAATAACCAGGAGAGAACAAAAGGCACACCTACTATAAGGAGACAGAGTATAAACGTAGATGATATCTGTTTGTTTTGTGGAAGTTTCAAAAATTTAGTTCCACGGCAGACAATATAAATTGTCCATAGTGGAAGAAAAATCAATATTGCCCATAGCATCGGAAGTAAATCTGCAAGTGTATAGAATAGACAAAGAGTTGACAGACTTATGATTATAAACACCTTACCAAAACTGGAGTCGAACGTCTGTCTTGTTTCTTCCGGCATTACTGTTTTTAAGATTATTAAAAGACAGAAATAACCGAAAAAAAACGATACAAAAGAGCATACTGCATCAACAAGAGCATCGGGCAATTTTACTGAAGGATTATAGGCAATTATTGCAAATTTGCTTACAGCCATAATCGCCAACAAAGGATAAAAGCAACTTTGTTGGGCTCGTTCAGGAGTCAAAGAGGCACGTCTGACAGATTTCCATCCCTCTATTGGATTCATCATGACTTTAAACATTAATCGTAATGCTGAAGGAGACTGTTTCCCGTCATCAGATTCTTTATCATGTGAGTCAGAATCTTCAGAGCCTCTATCAACTTGTGAAAAATTAGGTCCGGAGGTGTCGAGAGGAGAATCAGTAATATTCTCTTGTTGCCATTCAGACCTTGATTCTTCGTTATATATGTATATATTGTCTGTTTCTTTGTCTTCCATAATAATATAAGCAGATGTATAGCTAATTCGAGACAGAATATTTGCTACTTTTTTACCAACCACTTACAAAATTAACCAATTCTCACGAACTTGCAAAATTTAAATTATTACAGGATTAAATAGTAGAAAGAAAGACAGGGTCCCCGTTTGGAACCCTGTCTTCATATAATGTTGTGCTTTAAATTTATTCAGCTGCACGCTCTTCGTTGAGAAGACGAATCATTTCAAGCGCACTCTTTGGAATACGTGTGCCGGGACCGAAGATGGCTGCAACACCTGCCTTATAAAGGAAGTCATAATCCTGTGCGGGAATCACACCGCCGGCAGTAACCATGATATCGGGACGTCCAAGTTTCTCAAGTTCTGCAATTACCTGTGGAATGAGAGTCTTGTGACCTGCGGCAAGTGAGGATACGCCAAGGATATGAACATCGTTTTCAACTGCCTGGCGAGCTGCCTCTGCAGGTGTCTGGAACAACGGGCCCATATCTACGTCGAATCCGCAATCGGCATAACCTGTAGCAACAACCTTGGCACCACGGTCGTGACCGTCTTGACCCATCTTGGCAATCATGATACGAGGCTGACGACCTTCTCTCTTAGCGAAATCGGCAACCGCCTTACGGGCTTCCTCAAATTCGGGATCACCCTTTTCTTCACTGCTGTACACTCCTGAAATTGTTTTGATGACTGCTTTATATCTTCCAACAACTGCTTCGCACGCGTCAGAAATCTCACCGAGAGTAGCTCTGAGACCGGCTGCCTTGACAGCGAGGTCAAGAAGGTTACCCTTAGATGGATCTTTCACGCACTCTGTAATAGCTTCAAGAGCTTTCTTGACAGCCTCTTCATCGCGATGCGCCTTGAGGTCTTCAAGACGAGCGCACTGTTCTTTACGAACCTCAGTGTTGTCAACTTCGAGGATATCGATCGGGTCTTCATGATCAAGACGATATTTGTTGATACCCACGATAGTTTGTTTGCCGGAGTCGATACGTGCCTGAGTACGGGCAGCGGCTTCTTCGATCTTAAGTTTGGGAAGACCGGTTTCGATAGCTTTTGCCATACCGCCGAGTTTCTCAATTTCCTGAATATGCTCCCATGCTTTGTGTGCGATCTCGTTGGTAAGTGCTTCTACATAGTAGCTGCCGCCCCATGGATCAACCTGTTTGGTGACGTAAGTTTCTTCCTGAATATAGATCTGAGTGTTGCGCGCGATACGGGCAGAGAAGTCGGTAGGAAGAGCGATAGCCTCGTCGAGAGCATTGGTGTGTAGAGACTGAGTATGTCCGAGTACGGCACCCATTGCCTCAACACAGGTACGGCCAACGTTGTTGAAGGGATCCTGCTCTGTAAG
>CAJTZQ010000032.1 GCA_910583795.1 uncultured Muribaculaceae bacterium | reverse complement strand
GTTCCATAATGACTGAATAAATATCATAAAGATGCCGACAAAGATCTCAATGACAGGACAAAATAAATTTTAAACAGTTTCTTAAACTACGATAAGAGTACATTGACATTCTGATAAACTGTCGTGCAGATCCCTGACACTGGATCTGACGTGTCGGGGTCATAAATATCAGGCTCCCCGAATCACGACAGGGCAAACTATCATACGGCAAACCCGCATCAGGTTCCAATACATACTCAATCGAGAATCATTGCCACGGAATTTTTGCTATAATTTACAACCGCAGGCAAAGTTATTTTGAACTACTATTGAGAACCACCGCCAAGGCTGCCGTGATGACGTTGCCATACAATCAAGGAATCCGAAATCAAGGAATCCTATGCCAAAGAATCCTAAACGACTTGGATATAAAGAGTCTCGAATCATCAGTGACAAATGATTTGAGACTCTTTTTTTATTTGCCGGGCTTATTAAAACCGCGTACTTAGAACCGCGCAAGGAACTGAACTTATTTAAACTTTTTCTATTTTAAGATTTCGTCATATTTTTGAGATGATTTTGAATTGATAAGAGGGAGTTTAGCGGGCTAAACGACCGATGAGCGATGCAAAATCAGCCAAAAAGATGGCGGAAGATTGAAATAGAGGTCTTAAAATAAAGATTTCTTTAATTTTATTCACATTCCGTAAAAAGTTTAAATCAGTTCACTGTTCAATTTCAAAATTAAAACAATCGGGAAGCTTGTTCGTTATATAAGACGGAGATACTTCGTTGTGGAGTGTCTGTAAGTTGCGCTTTTCGCCCTATATTGAAGTGATTTAAACTTTTTTCTTTTTTAAGGTAAAAGGCCACAAGAAAATCAATCTCCGCAAAAAAGTTTAAATGACTTCATTTTATTAGGGTGCATAAAGAATTGATTATTTAAAGAATTAATATAGAAATGAAAACATTTGGAATTACATTCGCTGCCGTTGCAGCAGTCGCTCTTGCATTGGGATCATGCACCGGTAAGACATCTAAAGAAATTATTGAAGAAAGTCCTAAAACTGATTTTGCTATTGCTGGACAATGGCGTCTGGAGAATATCGTTGTCAGCGACTCTGATTACGTACGACCTTCAGAAGTGACACCTGAGGAAGAACAATATGTCGTCTTTACCGACACCACATATTCTTTCCACACCAATTGCAACACCATATTCGGTAATTATACTCTCTCCGGGGATTCTATCAAACTTGGAGACGGCGGTATGACGCGTATGGCATGTCCTAATACTGATTCTGAACAGATATTGGTGCGTGTCATTCCGGATATCCAGACTTATGAGGTGCAAAATGATTCTGTAATCCGTCTTAACGGCAAAACTCCTGCAGAATGCATACTTCTTGTAAAGGAAAACAATATTGAAGCGGAATAATATTCATTATAAGAGTAAATATACTCTAAAAAGTGTGAATATTATTTTGAACCTGTATATATCTTTGAGCCGTAGGGTGACAAATCCTACGGCTTTTTCTTTGTATGGATAAATTTGTCGGAGAGCCATTCTCGGACAGGGATGTCATAAACCTTGACACTTGCGTAAGCCACGGCAATCGAGGCAATGAATATGCTGACGGCTACCCAGATATGAGTGCCGAGAGGCGCGTCGGCGTGTCGTGCCGCCCAGTTCATCTGTACATATATCATGGGATAATGTGTTATATATAGCGGATAAGAAATCATGCCGAGGAATTTGCAGATAGAAGTAGTGCGTTTACCTTTCAATTCACTACCTGCCCCTGCAGCTACGATTGCGGGATAGACAAGCAGTATGACGATGGCACAATATAGCCCGTTTAACCATTCATGGGCGATGGCGCCGATATGCGGCACAACCAACGTGGCGGCTACCGCGAGTGAACACCATGTCATCGCGCCTCGTTTAAGATTGATTCGCCACTTGCTCATTCGATAGAGCAGGAGACCGCCAAAGAACGGATAAAGCAGACGACAGATACCGATATAAATCTGATCGGGAGTCAGACCGAAACCACCTATGACTGTATATTTTGCATAATTACGAACTTCGAGAAGTCCGAAAACGTCGATATTCATGGCAAGATCGATTGTCAGGAATGCCGACAGGAATACGAATACTGCGAGTAAAACCGTGCCGAAACGGCTGACAAACAGTGCATAAAGTATATTGGCTATATATTCCCACAAAAGTTACCACTGCGCTCCGTTGAGAGAGTTTATTTCTTTCCATCCTCGGATGTCCATCGACGGTGGAGTGGGAAACATAATACACCCGAGCACGAGAATCAACAGAAGTTTCCACCATGGAGTCTGCATTACGAGTTCGAATCCGGGCGCGGCACTGAAATAGAACCAGAATGCCCCGATGAGGGAGCCAAGGATAACCATTGGCTGCAGGCGTATCAGGCGTCGTTTGAAGAAATCCCATGTAGTCATCCGTCCCCATCGGTCATCGTATGCATAACCTATTACGAATCCCGAAAGGACAAAAAAGAAATCCACGGCAAGATAACCGTGATTGAGAATCTGATCGCTTGAACCGCTTGAATACGTCTCAAACAAATGAAACGCAACTACTATCATTGCGGCTACACCGCGAAGACCGTCAAGTATTTCAAACCTCGGTTTGGAGGACAATGGGATTGCTTCTGATGCCATAAACGTGTTTTTGATTTAATGCCGCAAAATTAGCGAGAAAATATTATATTCAATTTACTTATATTTTTAAATATTTGAACTACATTTGCATTATGAAAAAGGTGGCATTTATGTTTGATGATGTCTGTCTTACCCCTGCCCGGCAGATAGGCAGACACTCCCATCCGCAATGGGAATTGTCTCACGTCATATGCGGTGCCGGAACACGCACCATCGGCGACCTCACAGAACCGATGACCGAGAATGAGATTATTCTTATTCCTCCAAATATACCTCATGAGTGGCAATTTGATCCTTCCCATACGGACACTGCCGGAAAGATAGCCAATATAACGATATTATTTGAAACGGCTACACTTGATAAATTAGCATTCGCAATTCCGGAAATAAACAGTGCTATCAGTAAATTTAAATCACTGAGCGAGGCTATAAGTCTCTGTGGAGAGGCACATCGTAAAGTGTATGACCTAATGCTGGCAATGAGAGAGATCACGCCCGATGCACGAGTGCCGAAAATGATTGAGGTTCTCCAGATAATAGCTGATGCTGACAAATGTATCTCTGCCGGACGAAACAATACATTGAGTCGTGCGAAACTGAGGCTTGAACATGTAAGGGTCTTTTGCCACTGCAATTACGCTCGTGAAATAACTCTCGAAGAAATAGCGGCATATGTCGGAATGAACAAGTCGGCGTTTTGTACTTTTATGCGCCGTCATGCCGGAAAGAGCCTCTCGGAATTTGTGAACGACATCCGTCTCAAGCGCGCTATGGAGATGTTGCGCCACACAGATAAAAATATATCAGACATAGCCTACGATACCTGCTTCGCCAACGTGACCTATTTCAACCGGCTGTTCCGCAACAAATATAACCGCACCCCAAAATCAGTAAGAACTGAGAAACAATAATAATGACACATATAAAAAATATCGATATTTTTTATATGTGAAGGTCGGTTTACGTTACAAGATGAATATGTGATAAAATTTTTTTGTTGAAAGGTTAGTTTTTTTGATAAGAGAGGGGTCATATATATGTATGACGATAAAAGATGACATAGAACGCCTTTTCCGTGAGCATTATGCCGCGATGTACCGGTTTGCGATGATCATACTCCGCGAGGATGATGTGGCAAGAGATATTGTGCACGATGTCTTTGAAGCGTTGCTCATATCCGGTCGGTCAGATGTTTCAGAAGTATACCTACTTGCCGCGGTACGTAACCGCTGTTTGAAATACATTCGCAGTCTCTCGGCTCAAGACCGCATGATGGCAGCCTATTCCATCTATGAGACTGAGATTGAAGATGAGGACTGGCCTGATGATGAGACTATAGCACTGATTCAATCTACTGTTTCACATGAGTTGACTGATGCCTGCCGCCGTGTGGTTGATTTTCATGAATACAACCGCACACAATATTCCGGAACCGCAGCTTCTATCGACCGGATTAGATCATCAAGATTAGGTATCGGCCTATCTTACAATATCTCAGTCGGGAATTTTTACGGTATGTTAGGAGCAGGGTATAATTGGGACAGGCTTGACTTTTGCTCTACAGTTGACAGGGCATCCAGACCTTCATTTGACCTTTCATTACAGTATACAATCAGAAAAAAACATTCCATAGCTGCGGATTTTCATTACGGTACGAAACATCCGTTGCCAAGCTTCAGAAGTGCCAATGTGATTACAGCGTCACCGTTTCTAAAATATTCCGGAAATCCGGAGTTGATTCCGCTGAAAAGTTATGATTTCAGTGTGGACTATACTTGGGTGCCGAGTAACAATTTCAGCTTTTCTGCATTTGCTTCAGGATGGATAGTGGGTGATAGATATGTTTTTAATTATGAAGCAACTCCGGACGGCGTAGTCCGTACAATTATCCAACCGGGCGGAGGATATTCCCAGGGTAGATATGGTATAAGGGGAACCTCAAGGTTTCTTGACCGAAAGTTTATGGCTACAGCAATGTTGGCACAATCCCTGAATCATAACGGGTCGCCATATAATATAAATCATTCTGATATTTATGGATATGCTCAGGTCCGTTATTATTTGGGCAATTGGAATTTTGCTTTGACCTATATTTCTGCTGCAGAAAGTCCAGACGGAAGTGTGAACGGAATATGGAATAGAAATAAAAGCGATTGGTATGTAGCAATCGGGTGGTCAAATTCAAAATGGAATGTCAATGCCCATATCATTAACTTTTCAAGATGGAACTGGCGCAGTTCATATCAAGAAATGTATAGTGCATATTATGACACTCAAGAGCAGATCTATAACGGAAGCAGTCATGCCTTAATCTAGGTATCAGCGACATATACTATCGGTTTTGGAAAGAAAGTGAAGCAGGACAACGCACCTTCTGTGAAAAATTCATCTTCATCCGGAATTTTGCAATAACTTTAAAAATTACAATATTTCATCTATAAGTGAAATATTCTCCCAACTTTTGCGTTATACTATCAAAAGCACTGTTCACTACCCATGAGCGAAATAGAATTATACCTTATCCAAGACGGTGAGAACTGCACAATATACACACTGCAGTTTCTCCGCGATGTAGAATCTGAATTTGAGAAATTTGTTGCCAAATTCAGAGATGATGCGGATTACAGTGAGGATTTCTCGCGTATCGCTGCATTTATTAAACGTATTGCTATGACGGGAGCATTGGAACGATACTTCCGTCCTGAGGGTAAGATAAATGATTCTGTTGTCGCGCTGCCGGTGACATCTTCAAAATTGCGTCTTTACTGTCTGCGTCTGTCAGATAGGATACTCATATTGGGTAATGGTGGTGTGAAAACGTCTCAGCGATATGAAGATGACACGCTCCTCAACGGGTATGTGATAACCCTGCAAAAATTTGAGAAACTGCTTAGACAGGAAGTTGCTAATGGTAAGGTAAATATAACTGAATCGACCATAGAAACCGACAATATATTTAAGTTATGAAACAAATGTCCAAAACACTTGATGAAATTCTCGGTCCTATTCCGGCAAATGTTCAGGCAGAGGTTGACCTCTCTTTTGAAATATCTGACCGCATTGATGCTCTTATGCGTCAACGTGGCTTATCGAAGAAACAGTTTGCCGACGCTCTTGGACGTAGACCGAGCGAAATTACCAAATGGCTGAGCGGTCAGCACAACTTCACTATCGCTACACTCTCAATGCTCTCATCTTTCTTCGGACAGCCGATTATCACAGTTTTACAATGAGAAAAATTTAGTGTATGACAAAAATTGAGATTATGCTGTTACTTATCTAATTAAAAAAATTATTATGTTTGCACTGAAAAAACTAAACTCAATATCCTGATATACAGGGGCTACCGGGATTCAACACTGCAAAGGTAGTGCTTTTTATCTTAAAAACAAAACATTTCCCCAAAATGATTAAAATTTTCTGATGAAATACATAGATTTTGTGAAAATAATGTCCGCCAAAAGGATGGAGCGGTACCTGACAGCCTGCGGAGGCGACACCCGTAAGGCGATGACGCTCTATCGCTACAATCTACAGATTTCACAGGAAATGTTTACGATTGTAAGTCGTTTATGATTTCGACTATGCCGAATGCCGTAAATTTTTACGGAATGAACCAACAATATGTATAAGATTTTGACAGTCATTTGTATGATTATTTGACACATTGGATTTCGATGATGTTTCCAACGTTTTGATATTTAATAAAATGTGAGTTTGGCACGCAATTGGATGTATTAAGGTTGTTATGAAGACAACTTTTACAATATTATCAATCGCAATGTCAATTGCCGCTTCTGCTCAAACACCCTGGAGTCTGGAGCGATGTATGGCATACGCTGCAGAGCATGCCTCGTCTGTGGTGCAGGCTCGTTGGGATGTGGCTTCCGCCACTGCCACACGCAATGAAGCGTTGGCTGATTTTTTCCCTTCGGTATCAGCGCAATTGGGTGCACAATTCAGCTGGGGTCGTAACATCGACCCGGAGACAAACACCTATAACGATATAACGACATTTAACAACGGCTACGGCATATATGCCTCGTTTACTCTTTTCGACGGCGGACAGACAATCAACCGCTATCGGCGAGCACGTAGCGAAAGGAAACGTTATTTCAATTCGGTAGAGATGAAACGTGATGACAGTGCCATAGCGGCAATGCTTGCCTTCGCTGATGCTTATTATTATAAAAATTCAGTAACTATTGCAGAAGACAAGCTCCAACAGAACGAAGTGATGCTCAAGCTGACGAAAACACAAGAAGAATTGGGGATAAAAGGAGTTCCCGACGTGGCTCAGGCGGAAGCTACGGTTGCAAACGACCGATATGAACTCGTTCATCAGAAAAACCTGTATAATCAGGCGATGCTGTCTCTAAGATCTGCCATGAACTTCCCTTCAACGGAAATTCTCGAAATAGACACCACATCAATAACAAAGCCATTCATTGCAACTGAAGAATCTCCGGAAACGATTTATGAATCCGCATTGCTCACCAATCCTAAATCCCTCGATGCCGAGATGCAAGTGAAGGCAAGCAAATATTCCTACAATATTGCAAAAGGGAACATGATGCCGTCGATAAGCATTAATGCCGGAATTTCAACTTCATATTATAAAAATCTCAGTATGAAATATCAGGCGCCGACTTTCGGCGATCAATTCCGCAACAATCTTGGCGAATATATATCGGCTACCCTTACTATTCCGATATTCAGCGGCATGAGCCGCCTGTCGGGTAAGAATCGTGCAAGATACGCTTACGAACAGGCTAAGGAGCAGTCAAAAGAGCAGCGACGCAGGCTTCACGATGATATTGTGTCTGCTGTGATGGACCGAGACGGATATGCTATGGAGATTCAATCTCTGCAGGCAAGGGTTGAAGCGGATGCTGAGGCTTACCGTCTGAACAAACGCAAATATGAGGAGGGCCTAATGTCGCTGATCGACCTGCAGATTTCTGCCAACACTTATTACTCTTCGAGAGTGGAACTGCTGCAGAAAAAGATGCTTTTCTTACTTAAAGATAAACTCGTGGAATACTACAAAGGCAATAAACTATGGATGTAAAAATAGAAAAGAAAAAAGGTATAAGGGGGATAAAACCGGCATATTGGGCTTATGCAGGATTGGGGATTGTGGCAATAGCCCTGATTGTCTGGATTTCTTTAAGTGACATCGCGTCTACATATAAGGTTGAGAGGACAGGAATCAATATCGCGGAAGTGAAATCGCAGAAATTCGATGACTATGTTCGAGTAGACGGTAGGGTGGAACCGATCAGAACTGTCCAGATAAGCCCTGAAGAAGGTGGCATAGTAATGGAGATGGTTGTGGAGGAAGGTGCGCAAGTGCGTAAAGGTGACGTGATAATACGCCTGAGCAACAGTAATCTTGATCTTCAGATTCTCAACGCGGAGGCGGAACTTGCCGAGAAGCAGAATATACTTCGCAACACTCAGATATCTATGGAGCAGGACCGGCTAAATAACCGTACTGACCAGGCGCAGCTGGAACTTGACGTGCAGAGAAAGCACAGAGGGTATATGCAGAAGAAGAAGCTTTTCGACGATAAGCTTATAGCCAAAGAGGATTATCTTCAGGCAAAGGAAGACTATGAACTTGCAAAGAGGCGTCATTCTCTTATAAACCAAAGACTGAATCAAGACAGTATCTATAGGCTTGCACAGGTGGACCAGATGGAAGATAACCTTGCCAATATGCAAAAAAACATTCAGCTGATTCGCAAGCGGAAAGAGAGCCTTAATGTGGTGAGTCCTATCGACGGGGAACTCGGTCTGCTCGATGTGGAGCTTGGGCAGAATATCTCTGCCGGACAGAAAATTGGCCAGATTAATGATCTGACCGCCTATAAGGTGACCGGACAGATAGATGAACATTATATCGACAGGGTTCACAAAGATCTTATTGCATCTTCGGCACGCAATGAACGCGACATGAGTCTTCGTCTGCGTAAAGTATATCCTGAAGTAAGGGAAGGTAAATTCAAAGTAGAATTCGTCTTTACTGACAAATGTCCAGACAACATAAGAAGCGGACAGACATGCTTTCTCAGTCTTCAGCTTGGACAACCTGTAGATGCCGTGGTGATACCTAAAGGCTCTTTCTATTCCACAACCGGTGGAAAATGGATATTCGTGGTAGATCCTTCCGGCAAGAAGGCTTATAGAAGAAACATACGACTCGGTCGCCAGAATCCGGAATTCTATGAAGTGCTCGAGGGTCTTGAACCCGGAGAACAGATCATCACAAACGGCTATGAATCTTATGGAGATGCTACAATCCTGACAATCAAATAATAAAACGATATGAAATCTTATTTTAAATTTTTAAGCAGAAACAAGGCTTACACGGCGATTGACGTATTTGGTCTTGCGGTAAGCATGATGTTTGTAGTCCTTATAGGGTGCTACACATGGCAAGAAATGCATGTCGACAAGCAACACAGCAAAGCAGACCGAATGTACTATCTCGGTCAGGATATGCGTGGCGAAAAAACTATGGGATCGCATTGGTATCTGCAGTTCTTGTTGAAAGACAAGTTTCCTGAAATCGAATCGTCCACTGCATTATATAGAGACAGCAGATGGTTTAAATATGAAGACAAGCAGATCTCTACAAACTGTTATTTTGTAGATTCCACATTCTACGATCTGTTTGATTTTAAGCTGATACAGGGCGATCCGAAGACTGTGCTTAACAATCCTAACAACATCGTGGTGAGTGAAGAATACGCCCGTAAGGTCTGGGGAGATGAAGACCCCGTTGGGAAAAGTATAATTTTCGATACAAATGTTGAACCTTTGGTTGTGGCAGGAGTCATGGAGCCTATGAAAAATACAGCTTTCATGACATCAGAAAAGCGCCCTGTAGACATGCTGTTGAATTTTTCGATGATCAAGTATATCAACTGGACGTTGGTAGATTCACATATGGGCAATGCAAATGGAGTGGAAGTTATTCTTCTCGCAAAAGATGGGTATGATCTCACCAAAAAGAAGGAGGAATATGAAAAGGCTTTAAAAAACGATTACTGGATTCTTAATCTTCCCGAGAACAATATTCATTTCGAAATATATCCTTTCAAGGGAAGTTACTTTTCGGAAGTTCAATCCAGACAGATTAATTCCGGCGATATAAAAATGATAAAACTGCTCTTCAGCGTCGGGTTTGTGATATTGCTCTTTGCAATTATGAACTATATCAACCTTACGGTGGCTCTCGCTGGAAAGAGAGCAAAGGAGATGGCTACACGACGTCTCCTTGGTGAAGGCAGAATGAGTATTATGTGGCGTCTGATAGGCGAGAGCGCCATTCTGTGTTCGTTTTCAATGATATTGGGTTTCGCGTTTTCATTTCTGATACAACCGTATGCCTCGGCTCTCTTGAAAACTCCTATTGACATTGCCGGCTGCCTTAATGTCTATACGGTATCATTTCTAATAATTATCCTTCTGATAATGAGCATAACATCAGGCATTGTGCCGGCTATTATGCTTTCTTCCATGAAACCGATCGAGGCAGTGAAAGGTGCTTTCAAGAGAAAGTCAAACATGATATTCGGCAAAATATTTATTGTGATACAGAATGTTGCCACTATCGTAATGATAGCATGTGCCATTACCATGTATCTTCAGGTGAGACATCTTATAAACGCACCTCTCGGTTACGATTATGAGAACATAATTGGTATACCTTTCCCTTATACTGAAGACATAGTTCATGACGGTGAGTTGTTCAGTGGGGAACTACTGAAACTGCCATGCGTGGAAAAGGTAAGCTTCACCTGTGGCGAACCACACAGCAGAGGAAATAATATTACTTATACCTATAATGGCAATACTATATCATTTCAGCAATTTGTTTCTGACTCTGTTTTTATGGATATCCTTGGATTGGAGCTGAAAAAAGACAATAGGTTGGCTTCTGATAAAAAGCCCTTCATAAACATGCAGGCAATTAATGAACTTGGTCTGGACGAAGATGCTACGGATTTCACGTTCTCAGGTAGTAAATATCCTGTTGCCGGCATATTGGAGGATTTCAAAATAGGCAACGTGCTTCAAGACCAGCATCCGGTTATGGTCTACATACAGAAGCCGTTTGTAAATTTTTATCCTTGGGATGTCCTTATAAAAATAAAGGGTGACAGGCAGCAGGCGCTCGAGCAAGTTAGGGAAGTATTCGAAAAAGTATATTCCAAAGAACTTGCAGACTCTACATTTGAATTGCCTTACATGAGTCAGAAGATTGAGAATGATTTCGACCAGCAGGAACGATTATCGGTAATCCTTACCGTTTTTGCGTTGATTGCAATCATGATATCAATGCTCGGACTTATGGCAATGAGCACATATTACGTTCGTCAGCGTTCGCTTGACATAGCGGTTCATAAGGTGATGGGCGGCACAAGTATGGAGGTGCTGTCAAAACTCGTTCGTACATTCATGATTTATGTAGTGATCGCTGCAGTCATATCGATTCCTATCATCTATTACCTGATGAATGACTGGCTGTCGCAATTCAGCTATCGAATCGACGTTTACTGGTGGATATATGCAACTGCGGCACTACTGGCAATTGTGGTATGTTTTATTTCGGTTGTGAGCCAGTGTTCAAAGGCAGCAAATACCAATCCGATAAATGCTCTTAAATAACATCTCTATAATAATTAAAAATCTATAATAACGACAAAAAAGAAATAATTATGATACAGATAGATAATCTAACAAAAACATTCCGCACAGATGAAGTCGAGACATTAGCATTGCGTGGAATATCTCTTAATATTGAAAAGGGGGAGTTCGTGGGAATAATGGGTCCGTCAGGATGTGGAAAATCAACCCTGCTGAACATTTTAGGATTGCTTGACAATCCAACCGGCGGCAAATATTTTCTCAACGGCATTGACGTGACCGACATGAAGGAAAAAGACCGTACGTCATTCCGGAAAGGAAAGATAGGATTTGTGTTCCAGAATTTCAATCTGATCGAAGAACTTAACATCGAGGAGAATGTGGAACTTCCCCTTCGCTATCTCAATATT
Organism: uncultured Muribaculaceae bacterium; assembly: GCA_910583795.1. Taxonomy (GTDB): domain Bacteria; phylum Bacteroidota; class Bacteroidia; order Bacteroidales; family Muribaculaceae; genus Lepagella. Next base: position 31,170 of record CAJTZQ010000032.1, on the reverse strand, counting down.
GGGGCGAAGGAAAGGAAAGAGCGGGTGAAAGAGGCTCTCAAGCGAATGAATATCCTACATCGTGCAAAACATTTTCCGCAACAGTTGTCGGGAGGTCAGCAGCAGCGTGCGGCTATCGCGAGGGCTGTAGTGACGAGACCGGAACTGATCCTTGCAGACGAGCCGACAGGAAATCTGGATTCTGTCAACGGCAAGGAGGTGATGGAGCTTCTCACGGAACTAAATCGTGAGGGATCGACAATCGTGATGGTTACCCACTCGCGCCACGATGCCGCCTACACACACCGCGTGATAAATCTCTTTGACGGAAAAATCGTGGAGAAGACACAATTATAGTTTCACGCGTCAATTTGCGGAAGACGAAAATAATTACGATATTTGCATCATGAAAACACTGCTTGTGGTTGATGATAACAAGGATGTACTTTCAGCGGTCAAACTGCTGATGAAATCAAAAGTAGACGAGGTGGTCACTACCCCTGACCCCTCGTCTATACCACAGCTTATAAGGAAACATAAACCACAGGTGGTGCTTCTCGACATGAATTTTCGTGCCACGATCAATAGTGGCAATGAGGGTCTCTATTGGCTTAGCGAAATAAAGAGGATCGCCCCTGAAATCGCTGTGGTTCTGTTCACAGCTTATGCCGACGTATCGCTTGCCGTAGAAGGGATGAAGATCGGAGCTTCCGATTTCATTGTGAAGCCGTTTGACAACACGGTACTCGCTGAAACTCTTATCAACGCCTTCGGTCGCGACAAAGGGAAAAAGATCAAGTCTTCCGGACCTAAGATGTTATGGGGAGAGTCTCCAGCGATGCAGCAGGTGAGAATGCTTGTAGAGCGGGTGGCTCCGACAGATGCAAATATTCTGATAACAGGGGAAAACGGCACCGGTAAAGATCTTCTTGCCCGTGAGATACATAGGCTGTCGAAAAGGTCGGACGCCCATATAGAGACTGTCGACATGGGGGCTGTGATAGAGACTTTGTTTGAAAGTGAACTTTATGGTCACGTCAAAGGAGCATTTACCGACGCAAGGTCGGATCGTGCAGGTAAATTCGAGACCGCGCACGGAGGAACCCTATTTCTTGACGAGATCGGCAACCTTCCTTACCATCTACAGGCAAAGCTTTTGACTTCGTTACAGCAGAGAAAAATAGTCAAAGTTGGCTCAAATATCCCTATTGATATAGACATCCGTCTTATTTGCGCCACCAATAAAGACCTTCCCGGAATGGTGGCGGAAGGAGCTTTCAGGCAGGATCTTTTCTATCGTATCAACACAATAACCATTGAGCTCCCTCCGCTTAGAGAGCGACAGGAAGATATTCCGTCGCTCGTTGAGATGTTTATAAAGAAATATGCCGCGATTTATTCCCGTCCGGAGGTGAATGTCTCCCAAGAAGCTATGGCAAGGCTTTGCACGCAGGCTTGGCCGGGAAATATCCGGCAGCTTGAGCATGCAGTGGAGAAGGCTATGATTCTTTCCGATCGTAGCCAACTCGGTATTACTGATTTTGACCTGCATGACCCTCAGTCAAATATAAGCGGACAAGCGACTACTCTCGAATCTATGGAACGCAATGCCATAACAACGGCTATAAAGCTGCATAGCGGAAATATGTCGGAAGTGGCGCGGCATCTCGGCATAACAAGACAGACATTGTATAACAAACTACGCAAATATGGCATCTGATATCAGGAAGAGGTGGCACATGATTCCGTCGGCATGGATTGTCTCCTCTGTGCTTTTAGCTTTGGCTGCCGGATATTGCATAGCATTGCGGAGTTTATTGTGGCTTCCTTTCCTAATTTGCTCAGGCGTATGCGCTTTCATGATAACGAGAAATCTTAATCGGATAATCAGGCAGATGCGCTACATTATTGAAGCTACACTTGATGGTGATTTCTCCTATAAATTCCCCACTGTCAATGTCAGCAATGAGGAACGCGCCTCCAATATGATACTTAACCGCATTGTCAAGCATCTTGAAGAAGTATCTCTTGAGGCGCGGAAGAATGATGCATTCCTAACGCAGATCTTCAATATGGCGGATATAGGGCTTGCTCTTGCCGATGCAAAAGGATACATCACGATATGCAATGACACGACGCTTCGTTTGCTTGATCGGCAGGCTCTCACACATGTCTGTCAGATACCCAGTGAAGCCGATGTAGAACTGATAATCAAAAGAAGTGAGGTGACGGTGAATGACAAAATCTTCACCTTATTCACGTTTACTGATCTACGACGACGGATGCAGGTTGTGGAAGTAGGATCATGGGAAAAGTTGATACGTGTGCTCACTCATGAAATCATGAACTCGCTCACTCCGATACAGTCAATCGCAGAAACTGTGAGTGGCAAAGCCTCTTCTAAGGAGATTATCGAGGCTTTGGATACCATTTCATCGAGTAGTGGCACTCTAATGCAGTTTGTGAAGAATTTCAGGGAATTCAGCCTGTTACCCGAGCCTCGGATGAGAGTGCTCTATCTAAAGCCGCTTCTTGAGTCAGTCATTAGGATTGCTGAAAGCTATGACAATGCAGCTAAGATTAAATTCAACCTTGTGTGTTTTCCACCTGAACTAATGGTTTATTCCGACGAGTCGCTTCTTAACCGGGTGCTTATAAATATCATCAAGAATGCTGTTGAGGCTAATCCTGATTCCATAACTGTCGAGGCTGAAGTGAAGGCAGACGATTCTGTGGAAATAAGTATTTCCAATGATGGTGAACTGATATCGGAAGAGACTGCTGAACATATTTTCACACCATTTTTTACAACCCGTCAATCCGGAAACGGTATCGGACTCAGCCTGTCTCGACGAATTATCACACATCTCGGAGGAACGCTATCATTTAAGACCAGACCAATCACCTCTTTTTCGATCAATTTATAATTTAAACAGTCGTTTCTAAGGTTCATTCATTTTAGGAAACTATTTCTCCGTGATTCATTATTCGTCAAATTCCCTTATCTGCTGCGACATACGGTATTCACTTCTTGACAACCGACTTAATCATGCCCTCGCGGTTAATGATCCTTTCGGCTGGAATATCACGAAGTCAAAGGCGTATTATAACAATAATAGGCTTGCCGACACGTTCGCAGCATCCGTCCTCTTTTATAATGTCCAACAACCGTAATGCAAGATTGAGACGTTCAATATCACGCTCGGCGTACAGATGATTATGGTAATGCGCTATTGAATCGCGCACCCGGCTTATCTGATGCCGTTCAACAGCGAGAATGCTTGAATAATCAAAGTCATATATACGACGCGATATATTGAAATAGGAACCCCATCTTCCTATATTCTCCCAAAATCTGCGTATGCTAATATCTTTGGCACGATAGTATAGCCGTATAATCTTATTTTTCATGTTGTTATGGTTTAATGGTCGCCAATGGAATGACTTTTACACCATCATTACGTGTATAGGACATTTGTCCTCCTGTCAAAATGAGCATCAGGTCAGGCTCACGAATAGGCATCTGTTTTTCTGTGAGATTCTTCTCCCGGATCAGATCTCTTATTTTTAGTAAATGCTCTGCGCCTTTATCAATTTCCATACTTCCAAGTTTACACTCTATTAGTGCATACCGTCCATCTGGGAGATGTAGAACTATATCAGCCTCAAGCCCGTAACGGTCTCGATAATAAGACACATGGCTGTTCATATCCATAGTATATGCCTTCAAATCGCGGATACACATCTGCTCAAAGATAAATCCAAAAGTTTTGAGTTGGGTCTGTAAAGCACTCGGAGTAAGTCCGAGTGCTGCAACGGCGATGGATGGGTCACAGAATCCCCGTTTGGGAGCACTGCGTATGGCTGTTTTGCTGCGTATAGCAGGGCTCCATGCATCAATATCCTGTATGACAAACAGTTTTTCAAGTGCGGCGATATAATCGTCAAATGTATCCATACTGCAACTCATGTTCTGCGACGCCACTATGTCTTCAAGCATTGAAGTTTTTTTTGCAATTGTGGATATATTCCTTGCATATGACCTAAGAATCTGTTTCGCTAAATTTTCGTTGCGCCTGATTTTGTCAACTCTCGAAATGTCTTCTGAACACACGCTGTTCATATAATTGCGTGCGATGAGTAATTTGGCTGATTCTGATTTGCTACTCAATGCGGCAGGCCACCCGCCTCTGCAAGCTGCAAAAATTAAATCCTCCACTGTCATTTTCGACTTTTTACCGTCGATATCATATTCCGGATTATTGAATAATTCGGCAATGGATACTTCGCCAGTGGATTCCTGAGACTCCCATAGGCTCATTGGCAACATTTTCATTTTTACGATGCGACCAGTGCCGGAGTGTTTCGTTTTTTCTTTATCTACGCTATTTGAGCCGGTAAGGATGAACTGTCCCGGCTCGTCTCTCTTATCAACCATAGTACGGACTGCATCCCATAGAACAGGTGCATCTTGCCACTCGTCTATTAGGCGTGGTGTGTCTCCCTGAAGGAGCAAAGAGGGCTTTGAATTGGCAGTGATTAGATACTCTTCCTGCATATCCGGGTCTTGCATCTTGATTACACTGCGGGCCAGTTGCTCTGCTGTAGTGGTCTTGCCACACCATTTAGGACCTTCGATAAGAACAGTTCCAAAAGCGTCTAATAAGTCGCTCAAAAGCTCGTCTGCGGTTCTATGTAGATAATTCATATACTGTTTTTGTGCAAAGTTACAAAGCTATAATGATATATGCAAACAAATCGGTGTTTCTGTGATATTTCAATCGGTGTATTTGTGGTATTTTAATCGGTGTTTTTGCGATGCCGCCTTTAAGCTTTTGTCATTACACATCTGTCGGAGTTCAGGGGGCTTTTGGATTAAGCGCTTTTGGTAATCTCAATGAATTTTTCGATCGTCAGTTGACAACTTATGAGCATTATAAGGATGGCGAAGCACTTATTAGAAACTACCGTAACAGTGGCAATTTCATCAAAGGGGAAATCGGATTAGCCGTTAACAGGAAATTGCTTGAAGGGAAGCTGCAAATCTATGGAAGACCCAAACAGACTTTCTATAAATCCACTGGTATTTATAACAAAACATATAATCCATTATCTGTAACCGTTCAGGCAACATATTATCTAAATAGTTTCTATTTTCAGGCGTATTATCAGTCGCCGGACAAGATGATGTTCACATCTTCGCCTCAGATAAATAAGAGTAGAAATTTTCACAGTCTTACAGTTGGTTGGGCCAACTCCGAATGGAATATCCGTTTCATGGGCGCCAACTTCTTTAACAGGGGCTGGAGCAGTGCCCAAATAGTAACAGAGTCACCTTTATATACCGAATATAGAGAGAATATTGGCACATCTTCACATTCTCGTATCAATGTCTCAATTACCTATACATCCGGTTACGGCAAGAAAGTTCAGCGTGGTAATGAGGTTGGAGAACAATCCGGAGCAAACTCAGCTATAATGAAATAATAAATAGCTTTATCATACTAAATGACAGGCAACCCCACGGTTTTGTCGGGGTTGTCTGTCTTTAGGTAATGTGAGCTATTACTCAGGGGATGTTATTCGTAGCCTTCGGGAAGTTCCGGTTTGGCGTCTTTAGGGATGTTGGGGTCTGCCCGCATATTCTTTATTGCCTGAATTTCGCTGCGAGTCAATCTCCATTCACGCTGATGCGGTAGCGGGAATTTGTCAATCGTATATTTTACGGAGATTTGCTGTCTGATTTCGGACATCATTCTTCTTGTTTGTTTTTTTAGCATTTGGAGAATGCTTGCCGCATCATCAAATGATATGCGGTTGCCTTGACTGCACTTAGGCGAACTGCCTTATTATATGCATTTGGGATGGCAATATGAGGTGGATTGGAAGGGGAGTGTCGAAATTTTAGACAATTTGAGGGTTGAAAAGACGGTTTTTGCAAATTTATTAGAGAGAGGTGGGTGAGGGCGGCTAACTTTGCAGTGTCAAAAACAAAAAATCATATTGACATGAAAAGATTTTTATTCATATCATTGATGTTTGTTGCCGGTCAAGGTTTGTCAGCCCAGATGACTCTCAACGACTGTCTCATCTATGCAAGAGACCACGCCCACAAAAATGTGATAAGCCGTCTTGAAATTGACAAGGCTTCAGCGGATGTGAGGCTCACCGCTTCAACCCTCATGCCATATCTCTCCATGTATGCCAACGGGAATATGAGCTTCGGTCGCAATATTGACCCGGAGACAAATACATACGACAACAAGCAGACTCTCTCCACCGGTTTTGGATTACAGATGTCTGTGCCCCTTTTTGATGGGCTTGTCAACATAAATAACCTGAAATCAGCACGTACGGCAAAACTCCGTGCAAAAGAATCAGCCAGGATCGAGGAGGATGCTGTTTCAATGGAGGTGATCAAGGCTTTCTATCAAGTGACATATTGCAAGGCTATGGTATTGCAAATGGAGGAGCAGCTTAAACGTGACACCCAAGATCTGAAAGCGACTCAGAAAGGAGTGGAGTTAGGCGCCAAAAGCGGAGCCGATGTGGCGGAGCTGGAAGCATTGGTTGCAAATGATGAGTTTGAATTGATCAATCAGAGAAACCTTCTTGCCAAATCTTATCTGACTTTACGGTCGCTGATGGGAATGGAACTTTCTGAAGAACCTCTCGATCTTAAAGAAACGGAGATAGAGGAATCGCAGGGAGAGATGATGAAGCATCCCAAAGTAGCGGAAGCCGAACTTGCAGTAAAAGCGAGCAAATATGATCTTCGGGCTGCCAAAGGAAGTTATTCACCTTCTATATCGCTTACAGGCGGAGTCTCGACATCATATTACAAAATGATAAATACGGAAGCTGTCTATCCTTCATTCAGCAGACAATGGCATGACAACATGGGTGAATATATCGGACTTTCTTTTTCGTTTCCAATATTCAACGGTCTTGCTTCTACAAACAGAGTGAAAAAGGCATCCATCCTTCTTAAGGAGAATGAAGTGAGACTTGAACAAGTGAAATATGATCTTGACAAGGAGACACGTGAGGCTGAACTTGATTACATTTCATCCACAGATGAACTGAAAGCCGCATACCGCCGACTGGAGGCGGAGCAGATTGCATTCAACGCTACAAGAAGAAAATATGAATTAGGACAGGCGTCAGCTATCGATTTATATACTTCGAGCAGCAAACTGGCAACGGCAAAAGCCGGTGCCGAAGGAAAACGGATTCAAAAAATAATTAACCTTATTACCCTCAGATATTGCAGAGGTGAGAAATTGATTAAAGAAGTCATTTGAACTTTTTTTACGTAGATTGATTTTCTTATGGCTTTTTAAGTTAAAAAGAATAAAACTATGGATACAGAAATAAAGATTAAAAATCCCCGCCTTAAGAAATATGGATGGTGGGTCGCTGCCGGGGTTATTGTCATCGGGGCTGCTGTATGGGGAATTATCCAATCAGGACATACAACCTATAGAACTGATTCTGCCGGTCTTCTTGTCGGAGAGGTGACAGAAGGTACTTTCAACGATTTCATCCGTCTTAACGGGAAAGTTGAAACAGGAGTCATTGTTCAGATCTCAGCTCTTGAAACGGGAATTGTAGAGAAAAAATGGGTGGAAGAGGGTGCGATGTTGCAACCGGGTGATATAATTCTGACTTTGCACAATCCGAATCTTCAGCAACAGATTCTTGATTCAGAATCACAACTTGCGGAAAAACAAAACATGCTTCGTGACACGGAACTTGCGATGGAGAAAGACCGCTTGCAAGTGCGTCAAGACCTTTTGTCGGCGCGCACACAGATGAATCAGAAACGAAGACTATATGAGCAGCAGAAAACCCTTTATAATGAAAACCTCACTTCGCGCGAAGAATATCTGAAAGCGGAAGAAGATTACCAACTCTCCCGGGAAAGCCTCAAACTTCTGGAAGACCGTCTGCGTCAGGATTCAATCTATAGGAAAGTACAGATTGCACAGATGCAGGAGAGCCTTGACAATATGCAACAGAATTTCGCTATAGTCCGTCAGCGTGCAGACAATCTGAATATCCGTGCCTCACACGCCGGTCAATTAGGGAATCTAACCGCCGAGCTTGGTCAAAACATTGTTGCCGGGCAGCAGGTAGGTCAGATAAATATTCTTGACAACTATAAGATAGTCGTGAATATTGATGAGCATTACATAGACCGTGTGTCAGCCGGTCTGGAAGGGAAATCCCAGAAGCAGAGCCGTCAGTTTGATGTGGAAGTCAAGAAGGTTTATCCAGAAGTGACATCCGGGCAGTTTCGCGCTGACTTGACAATAAAAGGGAATGTGCCTGCAAATATAAGAGTAGGGCAGAGTGTTCCGATAGATCTTTTGTTAGGAGAACCCTCACAGGCGATTATGTTGCCTCGTGGATCCTATTTCCAGACCACTGGAGGGAACTGGGTGTATGTGTTAAGTGAAGACGGCAAGACGGCAAGACGGCGTGAGATAAAAATCGGGAAGCAGAATCCACAATTTTATGAAGTTCTTGACGGTCTTGCGCCGGGAGAAAAGGTCATCATCAGTTCGTATTCCAACTATGGGGATGCCGACGTGATAAAAATTTCAGAATAGCACATCTATTAAGAGACGAAAATATGCTTAAAACTTTTACATCTGACCTTCGTCGAAACCTAACTAAAATACTGTGTTTAACGGTAGGGATGTCTATCGGCATGATACTCATTGCCAAGATATATTATGAAGAGACCTACGATTCATTTTTTCCGGATGCCGACAGAATATATATGGTGTGTGAAATATTCAATGATCCGGAAAATCCCTATGATTTCGACCAGACTTCCGGAGCTTATGCACCCGCATTGAAGCGTTATTTGACTCAAGTGGAAGAGGTTACCCGTTTCACATGGTTCAGCAATGGCAACATAGTTTTTGACGACAATAGAATCTTCGAGAGTAATGGTATAAAGGCGGCAGACAGCTGTCTGTTTGATCTTTTCTCAAATAAAATTATTGCCGGAGATCCTCATGAAGTATTAAGTGTGAAGCATAGTTGTATGATCCCTAAGTCTCTTGCGGATAAAATAGGAAATGATGTGGTCGGGCTACAATTCAGCATACCTAATTTTTCTCCTGAGTATAAGGCAGTCATAGGTGGGATTTACGAGGATTTCCCGGAAAATTCCTCTATTCCCAATTCAATCTATATCAGTCTTAACACTTTCGAGGCATTGGGCTGGAGTGGCACCGAGAATTGGGTAGGAAATGATGCGTATAAAAGTTTTGTAAAGCTCCATAAGGATATAAAACCTGAAGATTTAAGGCACGGTATCCGCAAAATGCTTGAAGACAATGTTGATGAAGAAGTGTTGGAGAAACGGTATTTCGATATTGGATTGAAATCTTTGCGCAATTATCACTCTTCAGAAAGCAGTGTGAAAGAAATGGTCTTAATGCTGTCTGTTTTGGCAGTTTTGATTCTGCTCTGTGCGTCAGTCAACTATCTGCTGATTGTTGTCGGTCAGATTTCATCAAGATCTAAAGCAATGGCAATAAGGAAATGTTTTGGCACAGGGAATGGAAAATTGTTCTTTATGGTGTTGGGGGAGAGTTTCTGCTACATCCTGATTTCATTTTTACTCGCGGTAGTAATGGTCTATGCTTTGGGAGATTTGTGTAAAGAATTGCTTGGATTGTCTCCGAAACAATTGTTCTCAACTAATTATGTGTGGGTAGCGGAAGGATTCATAGTTCTTATACTTCTTCTAATCACAGGTGTTATCCCGGGTATTATATATTGCAAAACTCCTGTAGCGCGTGCATTCAAAGGAGATCCGAATAAAAAGAAAATGTGGAAACTGTCATTGCTTTCGCTACAGTTTATTGTCAGTGGTTTTTTGTTTTGTCTTCTTCTCCTTATTGCGAGGCAATATAACATGGTCACTAATTTTGATGTCGGATATAATTACGACAATATCGGAATGGTTTCTATGGGATCATTTAAAGGCAATTCAAGTAAACTAAAAGAGGAGTTGAAGAGACTTGGATGTGTGGAGAATGTTGCCGGGGCTACTCAGAATTTTGTCTCGCAATCTTCAGGTGGAGAAATAACTATTGAGGAAGACGAGACGAATAAGCTTCAGATTGCTGACCTTTTATGGACTGACAGAGATATTTTCGATGTTCTCGGATTAAAATTTCTTCAAGGATCAACTTTCACTGAGAATGCTGACACAACTCTTCATGAGGTAGTGGTGGAAGAAAGGATGATCGATGCATTACGCACTCAATATGGTGTTGATGATCCTAATATCGTCGGGAGAACTTTCAAGTTCAATGGTCATGGCGAACCACAGGAGTATACTATATGCGGAGTTGTTAATAATTTCCATAGAGGTGGTTTTGAAGAAAAGAATATAGATAGAAGACCGGGGATATTTTTCCCTCCTGAAAATGATTCCTGGACTTTGTATATCAGATTCACTGAATTGAATCCTGAAAATATTCATAAGGCACAAGAAGTGATAAATTCTCTTATTGTTGATCCCAATGCGGAAGTGTATATAACTCCTTATAAGAATCAATTTGAAAGATATACTTATGATATCAAGAAATTTGCTACGGCGGTAATGGTTGTGGGCATAGCGATACTTCTGATAGCCCTTTCCGGTCTGTTGGGTTATGTTTCGGATGAGGTGGAAACCAGATCAAAGGAAATAGCAATCAGGAAGGTTTCCGGGACTTCGGAATATAAGATACTGAAGTTGTTTTGCCGAGACATTGCCATTATTGCAATCCCATCGTTGATTGTGGGTGGTATAATCGCAATGATAGTGGGAAAAGACTGGTTGTCACGCTTTTGTAATCAGGTGAGCCTGTCTCCAATCATTTCGGTTGCTTGTGTGATTATTCTGTTATTGCTTATCCTTTCAATGGTTGTGTTCAACAGTTTGAAAATCGCGAGAAGCAACCCTGTGGAATATCTTAGAAATGAATAATATAAACAAATAAATATAAGGAATATGAAAATTGAAGTAAAAAACTTGGAAAAAGTGTTCAGAACTGACAGTGTTCAAACAGTAGCCCTCAACAATGTAAGCCTCACGATTGAAGACGGTTCTTTCGTTGCGATAATGGGACCGTCGGGATGCGGGAAGTCTACACTGCTCAATATTCTCGGTCTTCTTGACAATCCGACAAAAGGAAATTATCTTTTGGACGGGGAAGAGGTCGGTAATCTGAAGGAAAGAGAACGTACTTCCTGGAGAAAGGGGAGAATCGGTTTCATTTTCCAGTCGTTCAATCTCATTGAGGAGATGAACGTGAAAGACAATATCATGCTTCCTCTCAACAATCTGAACCTTTCTAAAGAGGAGAAGAACAAGAGAGTGGAAGAGGCGATGAGAAGAATGGGGATTTCACATAGAAGCCGTCATTACCCTTCTCAATTGTCGGGCGGTCAGCAGCAGCGAGCTGCAATAGCGAGGGCTATAGTTTCCAAACCAGGATTGATTCTTGCCGATGAGCCTACCGGTAATCTTGACTCGGCAAACGGTGCGGAAGTGATGGAAATACTAAACGAACTGCATAAGGATGGAGCGACCATTGTCATGGTGACTCACTCACACAAGGATGCATCGCATGCGGATTATATTATCAATCTGTTCGACGGTCAATTGGTTGATAATCTAAATGATCTTATGTAATCAGAACATGTTTAAGATATTTACATCTGACCTGAGGCGAAACATTGTTAAGATATTGTGCCTTACAATAGGTCTTGCAATAGGTTTTGTCCTTGTCGCTAAAATATATTTTGAAAAAACATACGATTCGTTTTTTCCGGATTCCGATAGAATATATATCGTGACGGAAATGGCGGAGATCAATGGAGAGTATAAGGAATTTACGCAGATACCCGGAGGGACTGCACCGGCTCTGAAACGTTATATCCCACAGATTGAAGCAGCAACGAGATTCACTTTTTTTGTGCCGGAAGGAAGAATTAAGCTTCATGACGACAGATCTTTCGATATGGAAGGGGTGTATCTTGCAGATAGTTGTTTTTTCGATGTTTTTAAGACAGACATTATTGAAGGGGATTATAAAGCTGTTTTGTCGTCTCAAGACGGTTGTATGATTCCAAGGTCTCTTGCTGAAAAAATTGGCGGTGATGTTATAGGTATGAAATTCAGTGTGCCCTCATACCATCCCACTTATGAGGCTACAATCATGGGAGTCTATGAAGATTTCCAGGAAAACACCACATTGCCAAGGGCAATCTTCATCGGGTTGCCAACCATCTCAAGATTCTATTATGACGGTTCGGAGAACTTTGCCGGCAACGACCGCTATGTGGGATATGTAAGACTTGCAAAAGACACCGATCCAGAATCATTACAATCAGGCATAAGAAAGATGCTTGAAGATAATTTGGACAAAGAGATGCTCGATCAATACAATTTCAATCATGGTTTAAAACCGCTTTTAGGTTCTTATATCTCGCAAGATGGTGTGAAAACCATGATTAGGATGCTGTCTCTTCTTTCTGTAATTATTCTTCTCAGTGCAGGTATTAACTATCTTCTTGTCACTGTAGGACAGTTTAATTCCCGTGCCAAGGAAATGGCTGTCAGGAAATGCTATGGTACAGGGAATTCCAAACTCTTTATGATGGTAGTAGGGGAGAGCTTGGTTTATATGGTTGTTTCCCTTGTGTTGGCGATAATTCTCATATCCATCTCATCAGGTCTGTGTGAAGAATTGCTTGGCACTTCGATTTCTCAATTGTTTTCAGTAGGTAGTATATGGGCAGTTGAAGGTTTAGTCATCCTTGTTCTTTTGATCCTGACAGGCGTGATTCCGGCTTGGATTTATTGTAAAACCCCTGTTTCCACTGCATTCAGAGGGAACCGCAAAAGTAAAAGGATATGGAAACTTGCCATGTTGTCTTTACAGTTTTTCTCGGCGGGATTGCTGTTATGTCTTTTAGCTCTCGTGGCACGTCAGTTCAAAATGATGTCAAACCTTGATTGGGGATTTGATTATGAAAATGTAGCTCAGATCAATGTATCCGGATTAGATCCTAATGAAGCTAAACGGTTATCAGACGGTTTGAAACAATTGGGTATCGTGGAACATGCTGCTTTTTCTGACTATGATTTCATTAATTATGGGGATGGAAATAATATATGGGTTGGAGAAACACAGGAAGAAATGATAAACGTGGCAGACCTGAATTATTCAAATCCGGAAATAATTGATGTGATGGGACTAAGATTCACTCAAGGTGGAAATTTTGTAGAGACAGCCGATTCAACCCTTCACCAGGTCATAGTAGAGGAGCGAATGATAGATGTGTTTAAGAAATTTTTCGGGAGTGATGATGATAATCTGATTGGGAAAACATTCAAGATTACGGGTCATTATGCAGTTGTGGATTATACAATCTGTGGTGTTGTTGAAAACATGAGAAGGGGTGGTTTTGAGGATTCTTATGCCGACAAAAGAGCCGGTGTGATCTTCCCGACTTCATCTGTGAGAGGGAATTTATTTGTCAAATTCTCGGAAATGACTGAATCGAATCTCAAATCTGCTCAAGAGGTTATTTCAAAGCTTCTCCCAGATAAGGAAATCTATCTTTCTCCAATGAAAACGTTTGTAGATTATAAGTTGATGAACATCCGAAGATTCCAAAAATCTGTCATGGTTGTAGGTATAGCGATCTTGATAATAGCATTGTTGGGATTGATAGGCTATACTTCCGATGAAGTTCAAAGGCGAGCCAAAGAGATAGCGATTAGAAAAGTTTCCGGCACATCAGACATCAAAATTCTTAAGCTGTTTTGCGTTGATATCATGAAGGTTGCTCTTCCATCGTTGTTGCTTGGCGGCGTTGCTGCATATATAGCCGGCAGAAATTGGCTTTCTCAATATACGGATCAGGTTTCCATATCTCCGATTGTGTTTGTATTGTGTGTCATAGTCCTGTTGATGCTGATTTTCTTAGTGGTGAGTCTAAACAGTCTCGGTGTGGCACGGAGCAACCCGGTCAATCATCTCCGCAACGAATGACAGACAGAGCATCAAAGTTAAGATAATGCATCCTGCAGCTCTATGAAAAAATATCATAGGCGCTACAGACTCAAAACCTGTGGCGCCTATGGTATTTTGTATGTATTTAATAAATGGTAGGATTTTGCTAAAAATGCACTCTAACCCATCAACCTATCATTATTTACCGGGGAAAAGGGATTTGATCGAACCTATGGATGAGAGGAGGGAAGAGGCTTCGTATGGCATATAGACAGTTTTGTTGTCTTTACCTGAAGTCATCTCTTTCAATGTTTCAATATATTTCATTGCGAGCATATAGGTTGCAGGATCTGTTTTAGTGGCATCGACAGCTTTTGCCACCTTAAGAATTGCGTCGGCTTCAGCCTGGGCGTTAAGGATGATTGCCTGTGCCTCGCCTTCAGCTCTTAGAATCTCCGACTGCTTGATTGCCTCGGCAGCATTGATTCTTGATGCCTTTTCACCTTCTGAGCGGAGAATGAGAGATTGTTTTTCTCCCTCGGCATTGAGGATTTCTGCACGGCGGTTACGTTCAGCCTGCATCTGTTTCTCCATCGCTACGCGAACGCTTTCAGGAGGAGTGATGTCCTGAAGTTCAACGCGGTTGACCTTTACACCCCATTTGTTTGAAGCTTCGTCAAGGATGACCTGAAGCTTTGAGTTGATAGTGTCACGCGATGTCAGCGTTTCATCAAGTTCGAGTTCACCGATTACATTACGAAGGGATGTCTGAGTCAACTTTTCAATTGCGTTTGGAAGATTGTCGATCTCGTAGACAGCCTTTTTCGGATCCACAATCTGGAAATAGAGTAATGCATTGATTTCAGTGGTGACATTATCCCTCGTGATCACCTGCTGAGAAGGGAAATCATACACCTGCTCTCTCAAGTCAATTTTATATGTTGACTGCATTCTTGCAATCGGTCTTCCATTGATAGATCTTTCCACAGTTCTCTGATAAATCATTTTGGGACGATCTATGAAAGGGATAATAAAATTGATGCCTGGAGGCAAAACGCTGTGAAATCTGCCGAGACGTTCGATCACGCGTGTTTCGCTTTGCGGAACCACCTTAACACCCGCTGTAATTATTACTATTGCAAGGACGACTATTACTCCTGCAAGAATCCAAGTTGTCATGATTTTGTCAATTAATAGGTTTAACTTCGAGAATTATGGAATCATATCCTGTGACAACCACTTCTGTGCCACGCTTTATTGTTTTGGGTTCGCCGGTTGACTTCACTTGCCAGTTGTCGCCGTCAATTCTTGCTCTTCCAAGGCGATCCGGTGTGATTTCTTCCGAGATTATTGCTTTCCTGCCAAGGAGAGCATCCATACCTGTCCTTGCTTTTTTCCCTTTTTTATCAACTGAGAGGGCATGCCATTTTTGAAAAAGAGGCACGAGAAGAATATATGCCACTATAGAAGCAATTGATGTGATGATTATTTGCCAAAGGATAGACAACCCGCATAATGATGAGATTATTCCCGCAATGCACCCCACTGCAAGGCATAGCGCCCACATCATTTGGGTCAACACCTCAATAATCAGCAGCACCCCTATAATTATAAGCCAAATCACCCAAGTTTCCATAGTTATAAAAATTAGAATATGATAATGCAAAGGTAATAAAAAGACATTAATACACAATTGCCAAATATAAGAAACTGTTTAAAATTTATTTTGTCTTGTTATTGGGGTCTTTGTCGGCATCTTTATGATATTTATTCAGTCGTTATGGAACCCCATAACTCCATCATAAATATCAAAAATCTACCTGACAAATCCTCTCAATCCATTCGAAAATAAATTTAAACAGTTTCTAAAAAAAAGTCGTCTTGCAGTTACAAGACGACTTCCTATAAATATTATCGGTCAACTTTCGTAAGATGAAGTTGAGGAAGTAGATCAGTTGTTTTCGGGACGGAGACTGCGTACAGTAGCGCCAGCCTGCCACATTTCGCTTTCGCGGAGAGCCTTGAGTTCCTTTTCAAGACCTTCACGATAGCCGGGCTTGGAGTTGGAGTCAATTGAATTCTGAGCTTCCTGACCACATGCAACGCTTGCATAAAGCTTCTCTACAACCGGTTTGATTGCATCATGGAAGGGACCCATCCAGTCAAGGGCTCCACGCTGTGCTGTGGTAGAGCAGTTTGCATACATCCAGTCCATACCTTTTGCAGCGAAAAGGGGCATGAGAGACTGGGTAAGTTCCTCGACTGTCTCATTGAATGCCTCTGACGGAGTGTGACCGTTCTCACGGAGCACTTCGTATTGAGCAAGGAGAAGACCCTGGATTGCACCCATAAGAGAGCCGCGTTCACCTGTAAGGTCACTGTATGCCTCACGCTTGAATGTAGTTTCGAAAATATAACCTGAGCCGATACCGATAGCAAGTGCGAGTGTGCGGTCAAGTGCTTTGCCGGTATAATCCTGCTCGATAGCATAGCTTGAGTTCAAGCCACGACCTTCGAGGAACATTGTGCGAAGAGATGTGCCCGAGCCTTTCGGAGCAACGAGAATAACGTCTACATCCTTGGGAGGAACAACACCTGTGCGGTCAGGCCAAGCGATGGCAAAACCATGTGAGAAATAGAGTGCCTTACCGGGAGTGAGGTGCTTCTTGATTGTAGGCCATACAGAAAGCACAGCCGCGTCAGAAAGAAGGCACATGATGATTGTGCCTTTTGCACATGCCTCTTCAATAGAAAAAAGAGTTTCTCCGGGCACCCATCCGTCAGCGACTGCCTTCTCGTATGTTTTGCCTTCACGCTGCCCAACGATCACATTAAAACCGTTGTCGCGAAGGTTAAGGCTCTGACCGGGACCCTGAACGCCATAGCCAATTACTGCAATTGTTTCATCTTTAAGAATTTCGCGAGCTTTCTCCAAGGGGAACTCCTCACGAGTGACAACCGTTTCTTCTACGTTGCCGAATTTAAGTTTTGCCATAATTTTAATTGTTTATTTATGGATCGATTATGTTTTTAATCTGAATTTAATACAGGAATTTAATACCTGAATTTAGCCAAGAGATTGTCTCCGTTTCTCCTGACGCTCAAGAAATGCGTCGACATACTCCACAGGAGCTTTTGTCACGGCTACTCTGCCTGAACGTACAAACTGACGCAGCCCAAGAGGCTTTAATTTTTCAAACAAGGCTCTGACTTCATCAGTATGTCCTGTTTTCTCAAAAATAGTATATTCCGGTTGTATCTCAAGCACCCTTGCGCCATGTTCGCGAATTATATGCTCAATTTCATGAGTTTCAAGAACTGAAGATGTCGGCACTTTATAAAGAGCAACTTCCTGGAATACGATTTCATCATCAGTGTGGAGGAATGCGCGTAGCACATCTATTCTCTTTTCTATCTGCTTGACAACATGTTCCATCATTGCGCGGTCGCTATTGCAAGTGATCGTAAACTTGTGGACGCCCGGAATTGAACATGCGCTTACTGTCAAACTCTCTATGTTGAGGCATCGTCTACTGAAAACCATTGAGATCTGATGAAGGAGGCTCACTTGATTTTCTGTAAATACAGTAATTGTGAAAAGTTGATTTTCCATATCTTGTGTGAGCTTAAACAGGTTTATAATATTCAGTAGAGTTAAGAAGAGTTTCATCCACTCCATGACCGCCGGGAGTCATGGGGAAAATCATGCCCATCTCTTCAATGTTTACATTTAAAATATATGCACCCTTATGATTTTTCATTCTTTTGATTGCATCGTCGAGATTGTCACGATGAGGAACATCCTCGCCGTCTATTCCGTAGGCGTTTGCAAGCATGATGAAATTTGGATTCGTCATTGGTGTCGCACTATAACGGCTATTGAAGAACAGCTCCTGCCATTGACGCACATTGCCAAGATAGTTGTTGTTCAAAAGTATAATCTTAACACCGACATTATACTCCATAATCATGCCGAGTTCTTCAATAGTCATCTGAAGACCGCCGTCTCCGACAAACAGGACAACTTCCCTTTCGGGAACAGCTATCTTGGCTCCTATTGAAGCGGGTAGACCGAATCCCATGGTTCCAAGTCCTCCTGATGTTATGCAGCTTCGAGGAGATGTGAATTTGAAGTATCTCACAGAGAACATCTGGTTCTGTCCGACATCTGTCACAAGGATCGCATCATTGTTGAAAGCCTCGCTGACTTTATTGACAACTTCACCCATGTGCATTTTGCCGTCAGGATTATCCGGATATAGTTCAAGCTTCTTTACTCTTTCAAATTCTACCTTATTATGACGGTCAAAAGAGTTGACCCATGACTCGTGTTTCTGTTCATTAATTAACGGCAACAGATTTGAGAGCGCAGTCTTTGCATCTCCGTGAATGTGGATATCACTTCCGACTGTCTTGTTAAATTCGCTCGAGTCAATGTCGATATGAATAATTTTCGCGTCGGGAGCATATTTTTTAGTATCGCCTGTGACGCGGTCATCAAACCTCATGCCGACAGCAAGGATCACATCAGCTTTATTTGTATTGATGTTCGGACCCAAATTACCGTGCATTCCAAGCAGTCCCTTGTTCAACGGATGGGTTGACGGAATAGTGGATAGACCGTGAATCGTGCATGCAACCGGTATGTCAGCTTTCTCTGCAAGCTCAACAAGTTCGTCGGTTGCGTTAGAGATTGTCACACCATGACCGGATAGAATCATAGGGCGCTCAGCATCGTTTAGCAATTTTGCCGCCGCCTCTATTTGAGTCGGTTCAATATCCGGATTGGGATTGTAGCTCCGGATAAAGTTGCAATATGCATGTTTATATTCAGCCAGTCCTACCTGTGCATCCTTAGCTATATCGATAACAACAGGACCAGGTCTGCCTGAATTGGCAATGTAGAATGCTTTTGCAATCGCAGGCGCAATATCCTCAGCTCTTTTTACAAGTGTAGACCATTTTGTGACAGGGAGGGTGACGCTGACCACGTCAGACTCCTGAAAAGCATCTTTACCAAGCAAGGTAGACGGCACCTGACCTGTGATAGCGACTATAGGAGTGCTGTCCATTAGCGCGTCGTTCAGTCCGGTGATGAGGTTCATGGCGCCCGGACCAGATGTCGCAATCACAACTCCGGTCTTTCCGGAAGCCCGTGCGAATCCCTCAGCCGCGTGAATGGCACCTTGCTCATGGCGTGCCAGATAATGATGTATCTTGTCTGAATAGTCATACAGACTGTCGTAGACAGGCATGATTTGACCACCGGGATAACCGAATACTTTATCCACTCCCTGATCAATCAGGGCACGCATCAATATTTCGGAACCTTTTATAGTATTGCTCATAATTGAAATTGTTTCTTAACTTATGAAGTTGTTTCCACTTTTTTACGGAGATTGTTTTTATTAAGGCTATTTTCATTAAAAAGACTTCTTTTCCAATCTTCCGCCACCTTTTCGGTCGCTTTTGAACCTTTCATCGGTTGTTTAGCCCGCTAAACTCCCTCTTCAAGTTTAAAAATCGCCTCGAAAATCTGACGAAATCTTGAAAAAGAAAAAAGTCGAAACAACTTCTATGATAATCATATTTCACCTCTCACGCCACCTTTGTCGGCAGATTGCACTAGAGAAGCATAAGCACGGAGAGCTTTGCTCACATGTCTGTCACGTCCGCGAGGTGTGAAAGCATCCTTACCGAAGGCTGTTTCCTCCTCGCGTCGTTTTGCCAGTTCCTCATCTGAGAGGCGAACATTGATTGTGCGTTCCGGTATATTTATGTCGATAATATCACCGTCTCTAACCAATGCAATATCACCACCGGCGGCGGCTTCCGGAGATATGTGACCGATGGATAAGCCCGAGGTGCCACCGGAAAATCTGCCGTCTGTTATCAATGCACATTCCTTTCCAAGATGTTTGCTCTTGATATAGCTGGTAGGGTAGAGCATTTCCTGCATGCCCGGTCCCCCTTTAGGACCTTCAAATGTAATAACGACGACATCCCCGCTTTTTACTTTGTCTTTCAGAATACCATCGACTGCCTCTTCCTGGCTATGGAATACTTTGGCAGGGCCGGAAAAGACAAAAATACTTTCGTCTACGCCCGCTGTTTTCACAACACACCCGTCTTTGGCTATATTCCCTTTCAGTACGGCGAGACCCCCATCTTTTACGTAAGCATGCTCAAAATCCCTGATACATCCTTCTGCCCGGTCTGAGTCGAGGGTTTTGAAATGGTTGTCCTGGCTTCCCATTGTTGTGGTGTGGACATGCCCGGGTGCGGAATGCCAAAGGTTGCTGGCTTCCTGACAGAATTCACTACCTTCTATAGCATATTTTTCTATTGCCTCTCCGAGCGTCATTCCGTCAACACGTTTCACAGAGGTGTCGATAAGACCTTTGTCTGCAAGTTGCTTCATGATAGACATGATGCCGCCGGCACGGTTCACGTCTTCAATATGATATTTATTTGTGTTAGGAGCCACTTTGCACAGCACAGGTGATTTTCTGGAAAGCTTGTCGATGTCTTCCATTTTGAAATTCACTCCCCCTTCATTTGCAATTGCAAGAAGATGAAGCACGGTGTTTGTGCTTCCTCCCATAGCTATATCGAGCGCCATTGCATTGAGCATTGCTTGCCTTGTGGCAATGGAGCGTGGCAACACACTGTCGTCACCATCCATGTAATAGGCATAAGTGTTTTTTACAATCTGTTTTGCCGCTTTCTTGAAAAGCTCGATACGGTTTACGTGGGTGGAAAGTATTGTGCCGTTGCCCGGTAGTGCGAGACCGATGGCTTCATTGAGGGAGTTCATTGAATTTGCAGTAAACATGCCGGAGCATGACCCACAGGTAGGACACCCTTCACGTTCAAGCTTTTCAACATCCTGGTCGTCAACTGATGAGTCGGCAGAGTCGATCATGATGTCGATGAGGTCAAGCTTCCTGCCGTTGATCTCCCCGGCTTCCATCGGACCTCCGGATACGAAAATTGTAGGGATATTCAGTCTCATGGCTGCCATGAGCATTCCGGGCGTTATTTTGTCGCAATTGCTTATGCAAACCATAGCGTCTGCCTTGTGAGCATTTACCATGTATTCTACAGAGTCGGCGATCAAATCACGTGATGGAAGAGAATACAACATGCCGTCATGTCCCATGGCTATGCCATCGTCTATAGCGATTGTATTGAACTCGGCTGCAAAACATCCGAGTTTTTCTATCTCTTGTTTGACTATCTGTCCTATTTCATGTAGGTGAGTATGTCCCGGCACAAACTGCGTGAATGAATTCACGACAGCAATAATGGGTTTGCCCATTTGTTCTTCTTTCATGCCATTTGCACGCCAAAGTGCACGCGCTCCTGCCATTCTTCTACCGAAGGTGCTGGCATAACTTCTGAGCTGATTTACCATAATTAAATTACCTGTAGAATGTGACACGCAAAAAATATAAACCTTGAAGTCGCTTCCGTAAAAACAACTTCATATACGTGTCATTATGTCACAATATGAAATTTTGGCAAAATTATGCAACATTTTTCAAATTAGCAAATAGTTTAGAGTATTTTTTACATTTTAATAGTAGAACACATATATCTGCTTTTAAATGCTATAAATAATCTTCACATTAAATAGGTCGGCGTATCACTACGTCGACCTGAAATGCATAATTATTTAAGTAGCTATTAAAAATTAGTGATATGATTAGATTTTTAAATTCACCCTTTGGGGCAAATATATCCTCGCTCGTCTTTTGGATGCCTTTTTAATTTTCATTCAGTCGTTTAGCCCGCTAAACTCCTTTATTCAAATTAAAAATTCATTCCAAAATTCTTCGCGATTATATATTTGCTAATTTTTAAGAGCTACTTAATGAATAACTTAGGAAATATTGAGCCTTACAGACATCACATAAGATATATGCCTGCCTTTTTACAAATATCAATCTGTTCCTCCGGCCAAATTGAGGCTTGAACTTCACCGATATGAGCTTTCTGAAGAAGGAACATACAGAGACGGCTTTGTCCAATTCCGCCTCCTATTGAATAGGGTAGTTCGTGGTTGAGCAGACGTTTGTGAAAATTCAGTTCAGCACGTTCGGTGCATCCCCTTTGTTCAAGCTGCTTGCCAAGGGATTCGGGGCTGACACGAATACCCATGGATGAGAGTTCAAAAGATCTTCCAAGCACTGAATCCCAAACTAAAATATCACCATTAAGGCCTTGGTATCCATCTTCATTAACAGAAATCCAGTCATCGTAGTCAGGGGCGCGTCCATCGTGAGGTTTCCCATCACCAAGAGGTGCGCCAATACCAATAAGAAATACGGCACCATATTTCTTGGTGATCACAGATTCCCTTTCGGAGGGAGTGAGGTCCGGATACATCTTGCGTAGCTCTTCGCTATGGATAAATGTGATTTCTTCCGGCAGGCGAGGTGTGATGTGCGGGAATCTTTCAAAAACCTTTTGTTCAGTCTCCCGCATTGCCTTATATATTTTTTTTACAGTATCCTTTAGATAAGCGAGGTTCCTGTCTTCTTCACGAATCGTTTTTTCCCAATCCCATTGATCTACATAGAGGGAATGAAGATTGTCGAGCTCTTCATCTGCACGGATTGCATTCATATCAGTATAAATGCCATATCCCGGAGCTATGTCATAAGCTCCAAGCTTTGCCCTTTTCCATTTTGCAAGTGAGTGAACCACTTCAGCTTTCCTTTCATTAAGAGCCTTTACGGGGAAACTGACAGGGCGTTCTATTCCGTTGAGGTCGTCATTAAGACCGGTTCCCGACAACACGAACAGTGGTGCTGTGACTCTTCTGAGTCCAAGAGCTTCAGAAAGTTTTTTCTGAAAATCTTTTTTTATCATTTTGATTGCCACCTCAGTGGTTTCGGGTAGCAATTTCTGTTTATAATTCTGAGGAATTATCAAACTCATCTTTTATTGAATTTTGATATTGATTTGAAATTAATGTCGCAAAGTTAATTACAATTTTCTACACAAACAAGAAAATGCTTTACAAATGTAAAAATAAATCGAAATTGAAGCCCAATCCCGATTTATCATAATGTTGCCTGTTTGAAATAAGGAAGTTATTACCCTTTGATTATTAAATCAATTGCCTCTAATTCAGATTGACTGAAACATGTGTTGTCTACACTCCGTATACTATCCGCCAATTGTTTCACAGAACTGCTTCCAATTATCACAGATGTCACCTTATTGTCTTTAAGAAGCCATGCAAGCGACATTTCTGCAAGCGACTGATTCCTGTCTGACGCTATTTTATTCAAGGCGTTCAACTTTTCCACCAGTTCCGGGGTGATAGTCTCTGATTTAAGGAACTTGTTCTTTGAAGCTCTTGATCCCTCCGGAATGCCATTGAGATATCTGTTTGTCAGAATCCCCTGTTCCAATGGGGAGAATGCCGTGAACCCTACACCATTTTCAAATGCTTGTTCGAGAATTCCGGAAGTTTCGACACCTCTGTCAATCATGTTGTAACGTCCTTGATAGATAAGGCAAGGAACGTCGCGTTGCTTCAGGTAGTCGTAAGCAAACTGTGATGCCTCGTATGGCCATTTTGAAATACCTACGTATAGAGCTTTCCCTCGTTTTACAATATCCACGAGAGCCTGGAGCGTTTCCTCCATAGGTGTGAGCGGATCGAAACGATGGCTATAGAAAATGTCCACATAGTCAAGATTCATTCTTTTCAGACTCTGATCTAAGGATGCAAAAAGATATTTTCGGGATCCCCAATTTCCATAAGGACCTTGCCACATGTCATATCCGGCTTTTGTGGTTATAACCATCTCGTCGCGATATGGCTTGAAAGATGTAGCCATGATTTTACCGAATGTTTCTTCGGCTGAACCGTATGACGGTCCATAATTATTGGCAAGGTCAAAACACGTGACACCGTGATCGAATGCAAAATGAAGCATGTCCCGGCTGTTAGAGAAGGTGTCTACATCTCCAAAATTATGCCAAAGTCCGAGGGAGATCTTAGGAAGGAGCAGCCCGCTTCTTCCACACCGGGAATAAGACATCCCGGAGTCATAGCGGTTATCATCCGCGTAATAAGGGGGATTAATCATTTTAAATATTTTTTAAAGCTACAAAGATATGAAATATGAATGTAAAAGATGAAATAGACAAATTTTTTTTGTAATTTTGTCACTGATTTCCGCTTAGACGCGGGAATGAAGGAACAGGGTGAAAGTCCCTGACAGTCTCGCTACGGTAATAGTCCGACCCTTCGAATGTCTCTAAATAATTGAGACTATAATTGTTATTTGTTTTTCTTCGAGGATGAGAAAGCATATTCTGACATCGATAATCAGTTTAGTTAGTATCACCTCGGCTCAGGCAGCCGAGGTGAATATTTATATGCCTGTCTGTAACGATGACGACACATTGACAGCAAAACTGCCGGATCTGGAAGTTTTGTCGGCAAAACAGAAAAAAACGGTAAGGTCGTCAACACCATTGCATCAAATAGATTCTGAAAAAATAAAAACTACGGGTATCACCGATATTTCAGATGCCATGAGGAGGATGCCCGGAGTAAACCTCAGAGATTACGGAGGTGCGGGGGGATTGAAGACTGTTTCCGTCAGGGGGCTCGGATCGGAACACACGGCGGTAGTGTATGACGGGGTGACGCTGAGCGATTGCCAGAGCGGACAGATAGATTTGGCGAGATACTCTATAGACAATGTAAAAGGGTTGACCCTTTTTTCAGGAGATAACGACGATATCTTTATTCCTGCGCGTGCGGCCGCCTCTTCATCTTCATTGTATATATCATCGTTTACAGTTCCAACCGGCGATGAAGACGAATTTCATCTGAAAGCACAGATGAAAGCCGGTTCATTTGGATATTACAATCCCTATCTGCGCATTTCCGATGGAAACGGGAAAGGATTGTCTTTTTCAGCCAACGCCGAATATATACATGCCGAAAATGATTATCCTTTCACTCTTGTCAACGGAAATCTTGTCACAAGGGAAAAACGAGAAAACTCGCGGATGAATTCATGGACCGGAGAACTCAACGGACGATGGAGGATCAACGGGGCTTCTTCACTCGTGGGAAAAGTCTATTATTACGATAATTCCAGAGATCTTCCGGGACAGGTGATTTATTACGTCAACGAAAGCGAAGAACATCTCAGGGAAAGAAATTTCTTCGGACAATTGCAATACAAGGGGAAACTGTCTTCAAAATTTTCTTTATTGGCAACCGGAAAATTCAATTGGGCAACTTCCAGATATACGGATGTGAACGGGAAATATCCCGGAGGAAAGCTTGACAATTATTATATACAAAGGGAAACATACTTCACGGGAGCTCTCCTTTACACCCCAATGGCAGGATTGTCGATAGACTATTCGGCAGACTGGGCATGGAATAATCTTTCAAGCAATCTTAAGTCGGATATAAGACCTTACCGCAACACGATTCTTCAGAGTCTTGCCGTGAAATATAACTTCCGGAGAATTTCGGCAATGGTGAGAGCTCTTTATTCCATCTATCTTAATGACGCCAAGGACGGGGATGCCGGCAAAGACAGATATAAGTTGTCTCCTTCCCTCAGCGTCAGCATGCAGCCTGTCGAAGACCTCGGATTATTTGTCAGGGCGTCTTATAAAAATATCTTCAGGATGCCGACTTTCAATGAGGCATATTTCGATAATATAGGGAGTATCAATCTTGATCCTGAATCTACCGATCAGGTAAATGTAGGTATCACGTTTCAGGCTCCCTCTTTGCCATGGATGTCGGATCTGACCATCACTTGCGACGGATATATTAATCACGTGAAGAATAAGATTGTAGCGATTCCATATAATTTATTTTTATGGAAAATGGAAAATTTAGGAAAAGTAAGGGTTTATGGACTCGATGTTTCCCTCAGCGCTTCGTTTGAATTGAGCCGAAGTCATTCATTGATGCTCTCAGGGAGCTATTCTTACCAAAGGGCACAACCACGCACCGATCCAAACACCGTGGAATGGATGAAACAGGTTGCCTATATACCGCTTAACTCCGGGTCTGCATCAGTCTCGTGGCTGAACCCTTGGGTGAATGTCGCACTTCACGGCACCGGATGCAGTGCGCGTTACACCACAAACCAGAATTTCCCGGAAACCAGAATTTCAGGTTATTTCGATACCGGCATATCTTTGTTCAGAAGTTTTAAGATCAAGAACAATTCTTTGGAAATAAGGGCGGATATATTGAATTTATTCGACAAGCAATATGAGATTGTGGCAAGATATCCTATGCCTGGTAGATCCTGGAAGCTGACAGCGGAATTCGAAATCTAAATTAGGAATACTAACATCAAAAATTATTAAATATTCACAACTTTAGAAATGAAGAAAAGTTTACTTTATTTAAGTTTGGCTGCATTTGCGGCTATCGGCTTTACGTCATGTAGCGATGACGATGAACCGCAGAAAAACGATCCCGGTCAGGTTCTGCCATATTCAATGAGAGCCTACATTCTCAATCAAGGGGAGTACTGGAATCTCATTGAGGGTGAACTCTGCGTAATAGATTATGCTACATCAGAAATGGCAAGAGATGTGTTTGTCAATGCGAATGGAAGAAGTATGGGCGCTACTCCTCAGTGTGGCGTCGCGTATGGTTCAAAGATATATCTTGGTATGTACCAATCAAAGACGATCGAGATTTTGGATGCTAAAACATTCAAGAGCCTTAAGCAGATCAAACTCTCCGAGACAGGTTTCCCAGGCACTCAACCGCGATCTATGGTCGCAAAAAACGGTAAGGTATACATTTCGATGTATGACGGTTATGTTTCCCGTCTTGATACACTTTCAATGGCTATAGACGGTTCTGTAAAGGTTGGTCCTAACCCTGAACTGATAGGCATTCACGGAAACAATCTTTATGTTCCTAATTCAGACGGTATGAATTATCAAATTGCTTATGGCACAACGGCATCTGTCGTTTCTCTTGATTCATTCACTGAGACATCAACATTTACAGTGCCTATGAATCCTAAGCAGTTCTTTTCTGCCGGTGGAGAACTTTTCTTGATTTGCCTTGGAAATTATATAGATGTTGAAAATGCTCTTTATAAAGTGGAGGCTGACAATACTTGCACAAAGATTGCAAATGCAACATACGCTTCTGTAAAAGATGATACGATCTATTACATCGATGCCCCATGGGGAGGCACTTCATCATACGCTAAATATGATGTTAAAACCGGAAAAATCACTCCTCTGACTTTTGAAGAGGTTCCTGCCCCTAATGCTATAGGAGTGGATCCTATCACCGGCACTATAATCATAGGTTCTTACAAGGATACCGGATATGAAGCAACTTCTCTTCCTGAATATGTATATCAATATGATAACAATGGCAAATTCGTTAAGAAATACGATTGCGGTATAGGTGCGCCATGCATATTCTTTAACACGAAATGATGAATTTAACTGATAAAAGTATCATATCACCTATTATCCTTCTGACGGTATTGTTTCTTCTGCAATCTTGCGGAGGAAACAATACCGTTTCTTCAGAAGGAGAGGAGGTGGAATTTAAGTATGCCGAAAACCTTTCATTGAAAGAGTTTGACGGTTATACGATAGCGGAGATCCGTAATCCCTGGGACACGACAAAGCTGCTCCAGAAATATGTTTTGCTGGAAGAAGGTGTTGACGTGCCGGAAGGGTTTACCCCGGCCCAGACAGTAAGGGTGCCTCTTAAAAAATCGATCGTATATTCATCTGTTCATAACGGTCTTATCAATGAATTGGGGGCGCCTGATGCTATTTCAGGGGTATGCGATGCGGAATATATATATGAGCCCTCAATAAAGTCAAGAATTGATAGCGGGGATATAGCCGATTGTGGCAACAGTATGTCGCCGAATATCGAGAAGATAATAAAGGTATCTCCCGGTGCTATTTTGTTGTCGCCGTTTGAAAATTCGGGTGGTCATGGCAAGCTTTCGCAAGCCGGTATCCCTATTATAGAATGTGCGGACTATATGGAGACTTCACCTTTGGCTCGTTCGGAATGGATGAAATTCTACGGAAGACTCTACGGCAAAAAGAATGAGGCTGATTCTATGTTTGCAGATACCGAACGTCAGTATTTACAGTTGAAAGAAATCGGAACATCTCTTTCGACACATCCAAAGGTTCTGATAGATAGAATCTACGGACAATCCTGGAATCTTCCTGCCGGCAAATCGACAATGGGAATAATGATTGAAGATGCCGGGGGGATTAATCCGTTCGGTGATGTGAAAGTGTCGGGAAGTCTGCAGCTAAGTCCGGAGAAAGTGCTTTATGAAGCACAGGATGTAGATATATGGTTGATAAGGTTTGCATATACACCTCTGACACTCAAATCACTTGGGGAAGACAACAAACTTTATACACAATTCAAGGCTTATAAAGAGGGGAGAGTGTATGGAAGCGATTCTTCCAAAACAAGAATTTTTGAAGATGTGGCGTTCCATCCGCAATGGTTATTGGGCAATTTGATTGCCTTGTTTCATCCCGAATTAAGTTTGCCGACAGAGGAAAAAACATATTTTGAAAAGATAGAACCGTGACAAGATTTGGATTACTTATACTGTTTTTAATATCTTTGTTTGCCGCTAACCTTTTTTTTGGAGCCATCCATATCCCTGCACCAGAAGTTGTGGATGCTCTTTTGAACAGGTCGGACAATGAGGCTTTGATGTTTATTGTTGTCAACAACAGATTGCCACAGGCTGTCACAGCGATGCTTGGGGGTGCCGGACTTGCAGTGACCGGATTGCTTCTTCAGACAGCGTTTCACAATCCTCTTGCCGGTCCATCGATATTGGGTATAAGTTCAGGAGCGAGTCTTGGTGTCGCTCTTGTCATGCTGTTATTGGGTGGCTCACTTAGTTTGGGTTCTCTGTCGTTGGGAGGTTCTGCTGCAACAGTCATAGGGGCATTAGTGGGAAGCCTTTTGATAATGAGTGTATTGATATCGCTTTCGAGTATAGTCAAAAATAACCTGATGCTCCTTATAACAGGAATTATGATAGGTTATCTCACAAGTTCAATCGTAACCCTGTTGTCTTCAGTTTCAACGGCACAGGGGGTTCAGAACTATGTGATGTGGGGGATGGGTACATTCGGGGATGTTTCAACTGAGCGATTGCCGTGGTTTTCATTATTCACGGTATTGGGATTGTTGATGTCGTTATTACTTGCCAAACCGCTTAACATACTTTTGTTGGGTGACAATTATGCCACCAATCTTGGTGTCAATGTTAAGGTTGTGAGGAATCTGTTGCTTCTTGCCACAGGAGTTTTAACAGCGATCGTTACGGCTTATTGTGGACCTGTTGCATTTGTTGGGTTGGCTGTACCACATATATCAAGAATGATTTTTAAGACAGATAATCATTGGGTGTTGATCCCCGCCACCATGCTGATAGGTGCCATTTTGTGTTTAGGATGTAATGTGGCAAGCACTATTCCTGAAAATACTGTTATTCCGATCAACGCGCTTACCCCGGTAGTCGGAGTGCCGGTAATTTTGTATGTTATTTTGCATGCGCGCAGATGATGATAGGGAAGCAGCATTGGCGAATATAAACAACGGGATATGGATCAGGGAAACAGAATGGTATGTGAAGAGATGGGCAGAGGTACAGAAGAAAAGGGAAACAAAAAACCGAGGTTGATTTAGATAGGGATACGGATAAATTTGCTGGATGCAAACTAATAATCCCTCTGATTCCTTGTGATGGAGTTGAAGGAATCAGAGGGATTGTGTTGTTTATACAAATTGTCGGCGTATTCAGATTCGATTTAGAGATCTGCTATCCTGCCTGAAAGCAGACATGCTCTTGAACCATTTTCTCTAATGAAGAAAAAGAAAGGACGGTCGAGCCTGACGTGCTGTTTGCTTCCGAGTACAGGTGCTGACTCATTCAATTCTCCAGAAGTGACAGCCGCCAGTTTTGCGCCTATTTCGTCTATTTCCAGATTTGCAGCCTGGTTGAAACGTATTCCTCCGGAGGTCTCTTTTTCAAACATTGTGACATCGAGACCTCTAAAAATACCTTCGAGTCCTCCCGCTTTAAATATATCGTCAAGTCTCAGTTTGTTTTCTATTTTGAATCTTGGCATGTCGACAGCAAGATCGCATTCCACCATATTCTCCTGCAAATCCCTTATCTTTTCCGGAGTGAGCAATCGGATTGCTTCATTTGGTGAGATCCCTTCGCGAGGCACTATCCCGATAAAAGAGAACGCACAGTTGCCAAAGTGGAGATAGAATATTTCGAAAGAGTCATCAGCGTTGTATAGTCTCGATTTGCTGGATGCGTGCATCATGTCCACTTCTTTTGACCCTTTTATGCCATGAAACATTTCTTTTTTTGTATTTTCTTTAAGGAAAATTTCATCGTGCCATTTCCCTTTGAAAAATACGGCGTTGAGCAGAATTGCCATGGATAATGGGTCGATTTCGTCAAACATTTCAGGTATCAGACCGTTGGTTTTAGCTGAGCACCATTTGTTGATGGCATTCGCAGTCTTCTTTCCTGCGTTGAAATCAGCATAATTGATTTCACTCTGATAAGAAAGGTTGATCAAAGAAGAAAAGTCCTGATTTAATTTATATCCTTCGTTGACCCAGATTGCATTGGCGATTTTCATTTCAGTTCGGTTGTCTGCAGTAGGTAGTTTTGAAAGAAGGATTTCCGATAACCCGTTCAAGTCATTCAGGTCATTCACGCCGAGATATTCCAGAATTTCCGATTTTGCCTCATCGCCGACTCCGTTTGCGAGCATGGCAAGCACCATGGAAGCTGAAAGAGGAGATACGACTGTATTTTTGGATAGTATCTCATTGTTTGAATCAACATACTTTATAGCGTCGAGAGTATAGTTGAGGTAGAAATCCTGTAGATTCTCTGCGACAGCACGGGTATCTTGTTCAAGCTCTATCCATCCTCGTTCATTTGGATCAATCACATCATCGATGACATCGGATTGTGATGTGCACGCACACGCAAAAATCAGCGGCAGTACTATAATAACATGAATCCTTTTTACAATACTTCGGTTATTTTTTGAGAGTTTGTTAACGGCTCCGAGGAGCCAAGTG
>CAJTZQ010000031.1 GCA_910583795.1 uncultured Muribaculaceae bacterium | reverse complement strand
CAACTTCTAAGGCGGTATGAAAGTGTCAACGAACTCTTGAGCTACGATAATTAGTAATTAGTAATTATCTTCTCCGTCTGCGCACAGACTTGGCGGCTCCTGAATTGGCTGAAGATGAACTGACTTTCGGTTTCTTTGAAGATGCTTTCTTTGCTTTCGCTGTCCTTTTTGAAGAAGAGCGTTTCTTCGCTCTCACAGATGCCGCTTTCCCGGAATCTGAATCCGATGCTTCCACCACGGTCCTTTCCGGAATACTGTCACCCGCAGCCTTTGCCTCGGCTTCCGCAGCTTCCTTTTCTTTCATGGCGAGATATTCCTCACGGCTGGGCACCCACAGGTCTTTCCCGTATGTGCGGAGACGCCGGTCGATGCTGTCCTGGGCACGCTTGCGGTCGTCTTCATCGGGAAACATCTGAGCCATCGAGAGATTCCGGAGATTGCGGGTCTTATAGATTTCTCCGTCATATTTACCGAGATTGAAATAATCGTCGATGGTATGGGTGGCAAGATTGTTGTCGTCTGAGAGGAACACACGTTGCTGCGCTATATAGGGACGGAGTGCGTCAAACTTCACCCAGAACATAGGGTATCTCGCCTCGTCGCCGAAATCGCCAGAGCGGGTCAAAACCGGACAGATCGCTTCCACTCGTGTTTTCATACGGTTTGAACGGCGGTCGAATTCCCATTTCTCGATTATATAATAGTTCAATACCTGAGTGGTGGGCACGTCAGCCTCCTCAATCACAAACCTTGGATTTTTCTCGGTCGACCCTTTCCCCTCCTGCGCATAGATATCGAATCTCTGCAACATGTCGGCTACATTCACCTTATATTGATCCGTAAAAATCTCTCTGCCGTCAAGGTATTCGTATGCCGGGATTTTTCCGTCTACTACAAGCATCAGGATTATACGGAACAGGTTTTCCTGACCGTCTACCACATCTTCCGGGAAGTAGAGTGGAGAGTTTGCCGCTTTGGAGAGGTCGAGCCTGCGATAGATCTGGCGCATATACGAAAGATCGGCGTCGTGGGTCTCCTTGGTCTCGAAGAAATCCTGCATACGGTCTGAAACCCGGGTTTCTGTTTCAGTTTTTTTCTTATCCTGTTCGGTGCGTTTGCGCACGCCTCCGGCGTTTTCCACCTGTGCGGAAAGTCCGAACGCTGTCAGAACAAAAGCAGCCGAGAGTATTATTTTTTTGAATATCATTGTTGTTGGTCTTTAGTCTTTGGTCTTTGGTTGTTGGTCTTTGGTCTTTGGTCGATGGTCTCACAACTAATGACTAACGACTAATAAACTAATGACTCACAACTCACACAAAAGGATCAGTTGAGGGTCACCTGCATCGGGGGGATATCGCGGGTGATCCCGTCGGGACCTTTCGCCTTCACATTTGAGATAAAGAAACTTTTCCCTGGTTTCAACCTGCGGAACTGTTCCTTCTGTCGCCGGGAGAAAGCCGCCCCGTCTGACACTTCAGGGATGGCATTGCCCATCGAATCGAAAAATATGGTGGAGAAATATACCACTGAATAGGAGACGTTGAGAATATCGTCGTCGATCGCCGCTCCGAGCGACTCTGCAGTCATAAGGGCGGATTTCGACAATTTCTTTGGAGCCCCTTTATAATACACCGTATTCCCTTGAGCGTCTTTGACCGGGATATAAGGAGAGGGGTCGGGAAGTTTCCTAACCCTGAAAGAGGTTGATCCTACAGTCCTTGACGATCCGTCGGACGTGGCTGTCACCGTTATGACCGCTTCTGTCCCGATTTTACCGGGCCGGGCAATCCATGAGTCCCCTTTTCTTGTGAGAGTGCCGTTGGTCATCGTGGCATGGACGGCATTCATCGGAAATCCGGGAACCGAGATGCTCACGGGGTTGTCGATGCCGGCATAGAGCACGTTCATGAGGGTGGGGGAGATGGTAGCCATCGGTTCCATCACTGTGTAGGATGACTTAAAAGGACGCCTGTCGGTTGTGCCGTCACCTTTCATCACCTCTATATATCCTGAATATTCATGAGTGCCGACATTGCCTGCCGTTATCTCAAGCAATCCACGGTCGTTAGGAAGTCTGGAGCCGTTGACAAACACGGTGGGGCGTTGGGTGGTGTCGATGGCGGCAAGCACAATGTTAGCAGTATATTTCGACCCTCTCATCACCATATTGGAATTGGGGATCACGTAAGCATCGAGTTCGTTTACCCTGACGTCGCCGATGTCTACGTTTGTTATAAGATCTGTCAAAGCCTCGCCTTCAGCCTGACGTATGTCGTTTTCGAGTTTTGTAAGGATTGTGACGGCTGCGATAGCAGGCATTTTGTCGAAATTCTTGGTTTCCCATGATTTGGAAACCATGCCAGTCTTTTTCCCTGCCACGTCGGTAGAAAGCATGTTTACCACCGCATTGCGTTTTGCAGAATCGGAAATCAGTGTGGAAACATAATTCCTGAAGCCGTCCACACGTTTGCGAAGTTTCGTCCCTTCGTTTGTTCCGGGACGGAGCATTGTGACTGCGGCAGCCTCAAGATCGTCTTGGTTGTCCAGATTGTAGGGGTCGCCGTCTTCCCCGTCAGCCTGGCGGGCGATAGCCGTTTTGAGTGAGTCGATTGTCAGACAGAGCGATTCGGAAACTTCCCGCAAGTCCTTCCCTTTCTCAAACCATGCCCCGACCTTTGCGGGATTATTCTCGTAAAGGTTTTGCAGATAAAGGAATTGGACCTCGTTTTTTGCAGTAAGATTGGAATTGGTGTGATGCAGACCCTCATGCACCTGATTATATCCGATGAGCACGTCGCTCGAGACATTAAGACAAAGCAGGGCGGTGAGGACGATATACATTAAGTTTATCATCTTCTGCCTTGGCGACATTCTTGATATGTTGTTTCCTCCTGCCATTTACTTTTTGGTCTTTGGTTGTTGGTCTATGGTCGATGGTCTCACAACTCACAACTAATGACTAACGACTAATAAACTAATGACTCACAACTCACGACTTGCCATTCATGTTGATGGTCATTGCGGTGATCATTTTTTCGTAGACGTCATTGATCTGTCTCATGTAGCGAGCCATCTTCTCCGATTCCTCGCAATAGCGCGAAGATTCGTTTGCCGATTTCTCATACATGTCGCGGATATCCTTTAGCCCACGGTTTACGCGGTCAATGCTTTCAAGCTGACCGGAAACGTGCTTGAGTTGAATCTCATAGATAGTGTTGAGCCCGGTGATGTTCCGGTTGAGGTCAGACATCTGTTCGGCATATCCGAGCGCACTTTTGGAGATTGAGTCTGAATTGTCGGTTATAGCCTTGTATGACTGAAGAAGCACCTGGCTCACCTCGTTGAGGGCACGGGTGGTTTCCTGAAGACGGTTCATCTGCTCCGTCATCTTCATGATGCTTTCATGAAGGGAGGCGGCTTCCTCTTTTGGGAGGGGAACATCGTTGTGGGAAGCGGCGGCTCCGGCACTTGCGATGCCGGTTGCCGGATGGGTTGCATCGGCTTGACCGGTTTGCGCGGCATTACCGATAACCACGGTTCCCGTGCCACCCTGGAAATCCGGACGGTCTTCAGGCTTTTTTGAATCAAGCACCGGGAAAACCTCCTCCCAGTCATATTCTCTGGGCGGACGGTCGAACGCTGTCAGAATAAACATGGCTATCTCCGTTCCCATGCCTATGCACATGAGCAGGCTGCCGCCGGGGAGGTGTAGGATCAGGAACAAAGCTCCCAGGATTACTATTGCCGCACCGATGGAATAGGCGAAATTGAAAAATCTCTGTCCTTTTTGCCCGTGAAGGAAGCGTTCTATGCAGTTGGCGTATTTCCTTATCTTTACCATAACTTATTTCCTTTTCTTTTGGGTGCCTTTTGCAAACCCGATCTGAGAGCGGACATTGCGGAATCCGATATAAGACCGCTGCTCGTTCTGATATTCCCACATCCTGAGGTCGCTTCTGATTCCGCCGGCGACATCTTTCCATGAACCGCCGCGCACCACCTTTCTCTTCATGCTGTAGGGGTCTTCCTTGGCGGCGTCGTAGCGATATTCCGGATTGACGTCGGAGGTGAGATTGTTGATGCTTTCCGTGAAAGCCGTGGATGTCCATTCAGAGACGTTGCCCGCCATGTCATACAGCCCGAAATCATTGGGCGCGAAAGTGCCCACCTGCGAGGTGATCACATGTCCGTCGCGGGTGTAGTCTCCGTCCATAGGTTTGAAATTGGCATAGAAACACCCGCGTTCATCGTAGGGAAGGGTCTCCTCCCAGGGATACGGGCTCTCTGAATTTCCCGCACGTGCGGCATATTCCCATTCCGCTTCTGTCGGGAGGCGGTAAGGCTCCACATATATGTTGTCTTTCCCGAGAGAGCGACGCAGGAAATCCGTGCGCCAGTTGGAGAAAGCGTTAGCCTGTTCCCAGCTGACCCCGACCACGGGATAGTTGTTGTAGCCGGCATGTGAGAAATACATGCGGGTGTAAGGCTCGTTGTAGGCGTTGTCGAAATCATTTATCCAGCACGTAGTGTCGGGATAGACGTTGACGATATAGGTGTTGACAAAATCAAAGTCTCCGGTCAGCGGACGTGTTATCGTCTCGCGCACCACTTCCCCGTCTTCCGTGAAATAGGCGGTGTCTTTCGAGATCACCGGAATTTCCGTGGGGACGGGACGGTCTGTGTTGTATTCACGTGTGCGGGGGTCGAGACGGTGCTTGCGTTGTGCGGCGGCAGTGTGATTGTAGATTTCGTAGCGATAGTTGAGCTGGGTGGGGTCAAGTTCCCGCTTGCCGGTGATCGGGTTGGTGCGGTAGACGCTTTCTATCGCCCTCTGTTCATCTTCGTTTGGATTTCTCCAGGGAATAGGCTTGCTCCAGTCGAGGTAAGGTTCGATAGGGTTTCCTTCACGGTCTTCCTCTATCTTGAAAGTCTCGTCGCCGCCGTATGCCGGGTCGGCGAGACGTTCGCGGATGATGGAGTCTCTGACCCAGAATACGAATTGCTTATATTTGGAATTTGTTATTTCAGTCTCGTCCATCCAGAAAGCGTCGACGGAAATCCCTTTGGAATCTGCCTTGATGCCCATAATTGAGTCGTCTTTGGAGGGTCCCATGGCGATGGCTCCCCTGTCTACAAGAACCATTCCGAAAGGTGCGGGTTCAGCCCAGGATGTCCCTCCGACGCCGGTGACCTCCCCTCCGGTGGCTGAGCTGCGTGAGCCGAAGCAAGACGCCAGGAGGAGGGAGAGCATGGGAGCGGCTGCCGCACACGCAAGTTGCGGACGCGACAGTTTGAAATATTTTATGAATTTATCGGTCATCATGCTAATCGTTACATTATGCGGATGGAACGGTGTTTGTGTTTGTTTTTCCCTGAAAGATCGATTTTCAGGCTATAGCCCGCCACGAGTTCATGGCTTCCGGAAGAAGCCTTGGCAATTGAGGAAAGCGGATAATCGTAGGCGTAGCCGAGAAAGAAGTTCTTATATTCCGCGCCAACCATTATGGAGAAAGCGTCTTTCCATCTGTATCCCACTCCGAGGGAGAGGAATCTGTTGTAGGTGGCACGCATTGTGATTTTGGCTGAGAAATTGTCGAAATCACTTGCCACGAGCAGAGATGGCTGCAATAAGAATAACGTGTTTCTCAGTTCAATATTGCCGCCGGTGTCAAAATATAAGGTGCGTGGCAGGCTTGTTTCAAATTGACGTGATTCAGTCGATTCCGAACCTTCCACCTCCATTTTTACAGAGGGAGACGTGAGATGCATGCCTGCTATGCCCGCATAAAAACGCTTGTTTGAATAATACAAGCCGAGGGAGAAATCGATTGCGTTCCCTGAAAGGTCTTGCTTCGGGATGGAGGGGTCGTCGGGATTGTGGAAGTCGTCATCATCGGGGATATACACGTCGGAACCTCGAAACCTTGAGTTGTAATAACCGATCTGCAGCCCCAGCCCTAATTCACCTTTTAAGAGTTTTAGTTTGTAGCTTCCCTGTGCCGACACAAGGAGATTTGAGAAAAGCCCGAGGCTTTCCTGCAGCACGGTGACACCGGCACCGGCTCTTTTGTTGAAGACCTTGAAGGGGATGTCGGCGGTGGCGGCAAAGCTTTTCGGGGCGTTTTCAATCCCTATCCATTGGAGTCTTGCCCCTCCTCTTACCCTCAGCCATTCCGACTGTCCGGCTGCCGCGGGATTGTAGAGGGTGGGGAGCGCCCAGTGTTGAGTGAAAATCTGGTCGGTCTGTGCATATACGTTGCCGGGAGATATGAGCATGACGATCGATGCAATCAACATGATTGCCGGCATGAGATATATTTTCCAGACAGTTTTCATTCGAAATAGAACGTGAGTACGACCATGTTTGATTTCACTTTTCTGAGCGATTGAGTGATCTTGAAGGTTTCCGGATCATCAATCAGGTCGTTGCGCTCGTGGCGCAATATATCGGTAAGCCCGAAACAAAATTTCACTTCCGGATTCAGTTTGAAGAACGGAAGATAGAAGTCGGCACCCAACCCGACGCACAAATATGCGTCTGCGGTGTTGAATAATAAAGGTTCGGCGCGTTTTTTGCTTATGTCGAATGTCGCCATGGCGCCTGCCGACACGTATGGACGCACGTTCCTCATCCTGTCGCCTGAAATTTTCAGGTCGAGAGGGAGAACCACGTATGCTGTCTTGATATCCTGGTGCTGACGGAGGTCGCTGTTGTAGTCTTTCATCTCCACCCCTTTACTTCCGAAATACATGCCGGGGGTGAACCTGAGGTCGATATATTTATGGAGCCGGAGACTGCCGAGCACGTTGATGCAGAATCCGGGGGAAAATGAGGGGACTTCCATAGACCATCGCTGACCGTCGTCGGTCACTAATCCGTTGTGGGTGAAGGAGAGGTCTTGCACATGCATACCGACGGAGAAGCCGAGATGCCACGGTTTGAGGTCGGCATACGGACGGTTGAGCGGTTTGTCGCCGGGCTTTGCCTCAGCTTCAGGCAGAGGCAGGCAGAATGCCGCAAGAATGAGGACGATGCAGACGCGGATGCCCGACATATTTCGATGTTGGAAAGTCATACGCTATTTAAACGCAAGATATTTTACAATAATTGCCCGATAATGTGGTTAAAAAATTAAAATAAATATGGTCTTTGGTCGTACGTCGATGGTCGTAGGTCTTGGGTCGATGGTTTAATATCGTCCTCGCGGAGCTGTCCCGTTCAAAAGCGCAGCTTTTGCTACCAACAACCAAAGACCAACAACCAACGACCTTCAAAATAAAGAATATGAATTGGGAAACACTTATAAGCGACAAGCGTCTCGGCATGGAGGAATATCATGATCCGCGCGTGCACACGCGGAGTGATTTCCAGCGTGATTACGACAGGATGATTTTCTCATCTCCGTTCCGCCGCCTTCAGAACAAGACTCAGGTGTTTCCTCTGCCGGGTAGTATATTCGTGCACAACCGGTTGACCCACAGTCTTGAAGTTTCGTCTGTGGGGCGGTCTATGGCGCGGGAGGCTTGGCTTCGTCTCGGATGCCGCCATCAGGGTAAGGAATCAGGTCGTGCACTTGAGCAGATGCCCGACATAGTCGCGGCGGCTTGCCTTTGTCACGATCTTGGAAACCCGCCGTTCGGGCATTCGGGGGAAAAAACAATCGCTACATGGTTCAGCGAAGGCAACGGGCAGTCGCTGCGCAGTCATTTTTCCGACCAACAGTGGGCGGATTTCATAAATTTCGAGGGGAATGCCAATTCTTTCCGTCAGCTCACCCATCAGTTTTGCGGACGCCGCAGGGGAGGGTATGCCATGACCTACAGCACTCTTGCCTCGATTGTGAAATATCCCTGGACCTCGCTCAATGTGACGGATAAGAAAAAATTCGGCTTTTTCGCCTCTGAGGAAGACGACTATCGGAAAGTGGCTGCGGAATTGCAGATTCCCGAGATTTCGCCCGGAATATTTTCGCGCCATCCGTTTGTTTATTTAATGGAGGCAGC
This sequence comes from uncultured Muribaculaceae bacterium, assembly GCA_910583795.1. GTDB lineage: Bacteria > Bacteroidota > Bacteroidia > Bacteroidales > Muribaculaceae > Lepagella. Next base: position 34,962 of record CAJTZQ010000031.1, on the reverse strand, counting down.
CGACGATATATGTTATCAGATCATGGATATCGAAGACTCTCACCGTCTTGGAATCCTGACCACCGGCGACGTGAAGGATCTGCTGCTTGCATTTTTCAGCAGAAATGACGTTGCAAGAATGGAGAGGGCTATGTCGCATCTTGACGATCCCAACGAGCAGGTGGGCTATCTTCGTTCAAACGTGATCGGGGCGATGGTGTCGAGCTGTGCCACGGCTTTTGTCGATAATGAGGAAAGGCTGTTGGAAGGGGAGAAGATAAAGCCTCTTGTGCAGCTTATGGAGCCGGAGCTTAGCGCGGCATACGAGGGATGCTCCAGGGTGGCATGGTCGAGGATCTACAATGCCCCGGATGTGGTCGACGTGGATATCGCCGGCAACAGGATCATCACTTATCTGATGGATACGCTTATGGATGCCGTGCTTCATCCGGAAAAGAATTTCTCGAAACTTCTTCTGCTGAAGATGCCCCGCCAATATGACATCCACGCGGAAGGGATGTATGAGAGGGTGCAGAGTGTGCTTGACCATGTTTCCGGAATGACAGACGTCTATGCGCTCGACCTGTTCCGCAAACTCAACGGGCACTCCCTGCCCGCAGTGTGAAATTAATTTTGAATGTTGAATTTTGAATGTTGAATTCAATTAATCAGGATTAATCCCGATTAATCAGGATTAATCCCGATTCAACCCTCAACCCTCAACCCTCAACCCTCAACTCTCAACTCTCAACTCTCAACTCTCAACCCTCAACTCTCAACTCTCAACCCTCAACCCTCAACAACTCAGAGCCTATGAAAACTAAAATATTGATAATGCTGCTTGCTTTTTGCGTGGCGGCTTTTGCGAGAGATTACTCTCCGAATGATATTGAAAACCCCAATATCGCAGACCGGCGTGTCTACGTCAGCGACCCGGGTAATCTTGTCAGCCCTGCCGTAAAGGCGCAGGTGAATCAGGAATTATACAACCTGCGCATGAATACAGGCGCGGAGGTTGTCGTGGCTGTCATACCCTCGATAGGGGATATGCCCATCGAGGATTTTTCGGTGGAATTGTTTACCGAGTGGGGGATAGGAAAGTCTGACAAAGACAACGGTGTGCTTATCCTCATTGCTCCTGAGCAGCGACGCGCATGGATCACTACAGGGTATGGCGTGGAGGGTGTGTTGCCCGACATATCCGTGAAGAAGATTGTCGACAGGTCGATCGTTGCTAACATGAGGAATAACGATCTTGACGGTGCCGTGGCGGCTTCAGCTCACGATGTGGCTACTGTATTGTCTGACCCTGTGGCTGCCGAAGAGCTCCGCAGCAGTGAGAAGGAGGCATGGCAAAAGGGTCCGGAAGCTATCTCTTCAGACACGATCCTGGAATTTGCCGGATATGTGGCTGTCGTGATTTTCCTGATATCGATAGTCCTGTTTATTTCCGATTCGGTAAGCTCGCGAGGCAAGGATCGTTATCACAAGGCAATGATATGGCACAAGCATCGCTCCATATATTGGATTCTTGCCGTCTGCTCGCTCGGTATGGGTGTGATTACGGCACTCCTTGCCCAATGGAGATATTATCGGGCTCGCAACAAACCGATGAAGTGTCCCACCTGCGGAACAAAAATGCGTAAGCTCAACGAAGAGGAAGACAACGAATTGCTGAATGCTTCGCAAGATTTCGAGGAACAGCTCAAGACTGTGGATTATGATGTCTGGGTGTGTCCCGAGTGCGGCACTGTGGAGCGTTATCCCTTCCGTGCCAAACAGTTGAAATATACTGAGTGCCCGAGATGTCACACTGTGGCTATGTGTATGGTCAGGGATCATACGATACGTCCTGCCACAACCAGGAGTCAGGGGATCGGGGAAAGGATTTATGAATGCCAGTTCTGTCATTATCAGAACCGAAAGCAATATACCATACCCAAAAAGGATGACGGCACGGCTGCAGCCTTGGCTGCGGGAGCTATTCTCGGGTCGATGGGCAGAGGCGGTCACGGAGGTGGCGGCGGCTTCGGCGGCGGCTTCGGCGGCGGCGCCACAGGCGGTGGCGGCGCCGGCGGCAGCTGGTGATTGCTTAATTTTGAATGTTGAATTTTGAATGTTGAATTGTGAAAATCCCGATTAATCCCGATTAATCCTGATTAATCAAGATTCTCCCTGATTAATCCCAATTCAACATTTAAAACTCAAAATTCTCACAACAACTCACACCCCATAACTATAAAAATAGAATGCAATGAAAAAATTAATTGGTTTTGGCACCCTGTGCGTCTTGATGACGCTCGGTGCATGCTCAGGATCCGGCAACAAAAAAACTGCAGATGATGCAGCTGTATTGCCTGTGGTGGAATTTGAAGGATATCGTTATGATGCGATAGCGTCTGTTCCCGATAGTGATGCCCTCGACACAGAGGGTGGAAATTTCTGGAGGTTTTCCGGCACCGGTATGCTCCCGGTGAAGGTCGGAAACAAGGATGTCAGTGTACTCAGGGATTCTCTTGAGCGTCTTGGCGGAGTGCTGGTGATCGATAAGACTCATTCCGCTCCCATTCTTGATTCCCCCTTGCTTAAGGATATGGGCTTGACTGCAACAGATTTCGATCCCAAATCTACGAAAGCTTGCAGCACGTATTACAATCAGTTGAGTGTGGCTCTCTGCACACCAGCCGTCGTGGTATGGAAAGATTATTCTTATTCCTATCTCTGCATGGCGGCTCACGGGATGTATAACACCACTTTTGTGAACTACAGTATAGAGGATGGCAAGATACTGTCTGTTGCCGACCTTATGAAACCCGGATATGAGAAGGAGCTCACGGAGTTGATCCGTCAGAAACTGAAAGAGATGAATGTGTCTTTGTTGGTGGATATTAACGAGGTGGAGATACCGAAAGATTTTGAGATTACATCGCAGGGACTGCGTTTTATGTACGGTCTGTATGAGATAGCGGCATACGTTGAGGGAGAGGTGACAGTGGAATTCGACAGCTATGAACTGGAAGACCTCTTCGCCCCCGGAGTCTTCGCCCGCTATTTCTCCCTCACCCCCGACGCCCAATAAGCAATTAGTAATTCAACTTTCGCATGCGAAAGTTGAGGGTTATGAGGTTATAAGGTTAAAAGGTTAATCTACAATTGTGTATACATTTCAAGTCTCTTTAAGAATCATGTGGAAATGTAACCCTTTAACCCCTTAATCTTCAAACCTTAAGTGAGCTTGCGAAACTTAAATTAGTAATTGCAAAGTGCAAAATAAACAAAAGGACATGCTTCAAGTGCATGCCCTTTTGTTTATTATTTGTCATTATAATGACCTTCCAATTCTACAACAAGCACATGAATTTCAAGGTCGTAGATATCATAGATTATGCGGTCATTCCCGGATATGTGACGTGAATAGGTGATGTTGCCTCCACCAATTAATGGTTCAGGATGACCGATTCCGGAACGAGGATGTTCTTGGATATCCAACAATACTTTTTTAAAGCGAATTGGATTCGATTTTTTCCATTTCGCAATAATTTTTTTTACAGTAGGGTCGAAGTCGATTGTATACATCAGATGGAGTCAAGAAAAGATTCTAATTCTTCTTTTGTACGGCACGATTCATAACGTCCTTCCCGGTAGTTTTTTCGAGCTTCTTCAATACGTGCTTGCAGTTCGGGAGTGATCATAAGATCTTCCTTTCCTATATTTGTTAAAGTATATATCTGGTTTCTCCTACGTATGAGAACCGGTTCACCCTTGTCTGCTCTATCAAAAGATGCAGCCAGATTGTTTCGATAGTCTCTTACTGAAAGTGTTTCCATAATATTTATGTTTTTATACAAAATTAATTGTTTTCCATAATAATAACAAATTTGTGGACAAAAAAGTGTACACATAAAATATAATTATCCATTATCCATTATGCATTATGCATTATCCATTATCCATTATCAATTGTTGCAGCGGCGGGTCTTTGAGCAGGATAGTGCCGTTGGGGTCGAGGAGGTAGAAAGTTGGGAGCGCCGGGAGTACGTATAGTTCCTCGTCGTCTATGGGGTCTGTCGCGAAACCGGTCATCCATTCCCGGGGCATCTTATCCTTCGTCTTATCCCACAACTTCCTGTCGCCCGCCACATCGATTGCGAGTATCTTCACTCCCGGTTGCAGCGGTGTCTTTTCCAACAGCTCCTTCGCCTCGGCACATTGTTCGCAGTCCGGATCGTAGAACATCAGCAATGTCATTCCGTCACTCAACGAGTTGAGCAACGTGGTCCGTTTCCCGTCACGCGTCACGAAATGGAAATCGGTCGCTGTTGTCCCTCTTCGGTTCTTCATAGCCTGCCCGAGCCGATAGACGGCACGTTCCCTCTTCTCGCTACTCACACCTGCTCCGTCGCGTACGTTCTCCAGGAAAAGTATGTAAATCTCCTCGTCGCGCATCGGCGAGTTGGGGTCGTCGAGATACTTATCCACAATCCCGTCAAGCAGCTCAGCCGCTTCCGGGTTTACAGCCGCTTTCGAAAGCAAATTTCCGATCGCAGAATAGGCACCGTCGCGTGGAGTCATGGCTATCACACCAAGGAAATTGGCGAAGTTCTGCTCCATAAAAGCAGTGTCGACCGCCTCCCGGCTCCTGAAATCGAGAGTATCCCAAAAATGCCCGGCAGCAAACGCCGCCCTCTCTTCCGGCTCTGTCAAAGAATCCGGAGGCACCGGAAACGACAGTTCGGTTATGTCGGCAGTGTATTGGGATTCAGCAGATTTATTGTTGTCAACAGTTTTTTGTTGATTTTTGTTGTTAGATGCGGATTCACAAGATGTAAGACAGCCAATAGCCAATGCGGCAGTCAATACTGAATTAATAGTCTTTCTATAAATCCCTGACACATCGCACATAATTTATATTTTTAAAATCTTGTTGAATATTAAATTCATTGGCATCTAATCTAAGTGCAATATTAAAGAATTGTTGTGTATTGGAATTTAAAAAATCATTGTTTACAGTAAGAATCTTGATGCCACCGCCATTGATTATCCCCATGCTGCAACATAAAAATGAATTTTGTCCGCTATCCATATTAATAACCCCCAAGTTCTTCATAATCGCTAGCTCCCTGACGTTAGGAATTCTCCATCCATCACCTTTTTGTGTACATGGATTATGATGATTCTCTGGGTCATTATTTATATAATCAATTAATAACTTCCAATTGTCAGCTGCTATTGTACCATCATATTTGGCACCGGCAATATTATTTTCCGGATTTGAAATTTCAAATCCGCCTTGATAAATGGTATTATAATTTTCAGCTATGGTGTGTACTGGCATTTGTCCGGGATTAGTGCCATTCCCAAAATATTTAGTGCTACGCATCTGGGTTACTTGGTAATAAGTAGGTTTTACTATACCTCCATCTTTAATATTACCATTATTAGGTTGATAGGTGTATGCTGGTATTGTTTGGTCATTATCGTTTACCGAATTTAAATTAGTACCAAGATTCCTAATACATCTGACCTCCCAAGGTTTAGCAAGATCTCTTCCGCTATTATTAAAACGACCATAATCTGATGTAGATAAGCCTTCCATAGCCCACCAAACCTTACTGTCGCTTCCGAAAAACAGATATCTACCCCATTGTCCGTTTTTTGTGATATTTGCAATTTTATCCGCCGTTACTGTTTGACTCCAATCGTACATTGTGTTATAATTTATAAGCTGGTCAGGTGAAAGAGCCTCTTGACCAAGATATATACGTAGGTATTTGCCCATAGTGGGGACATACCAACGCATTTCATTTTCTTGGATTACATCGTCGCCATTGTTATCCCTATTACGGTTCATGCAAGCGGCTATTGCTTCTATATAATAATCTATATTGTTCCCTCTATATGGATTACGTTGTTGATCCCAGGTTGCTAGTGTACCTTTATAATTTTTAATTTTAGGAAGATAAACTTCATTTGTCATCGGATTAGAACCTTCAGTACCAATTTGAGGCACTTTCTGAGGGTTAGTCAAATCAACATAATAATCCCATTTCTTAGCATTATCTCCACCTGGGATCCAGCTAGAGCCATTATGCGTGTATCCTACAAAATTCCAGCAATTTAATCTGCCATTATTGGGATCGTTTGATGATGTAAATGATTGGCGAAGATTGAGACCTAACGATTCATTTATATGTTCTACTCCGACCGCAGATCCCGTTGTCTTGCCCGATTCTGAGGATTTAGTTACTATGTCACGGTCATAATACGTCATGATTGACCGCTGTCTGCCGGAATATTTAGAACGGGTGTACATACTTTGACCATCATCAGAGACTTTCTTGGTTACTCGTATATAAAAGCTTCTTGGATCTTGAAATACATAACTCTTCCATAAAGGCGCCGTACGTGAACCGATTGTTTCATTGGCAGGATCTGATTCGCTTGCGTCATATGTATATTCTTTGACAAAGAGAGTATACCATCCAGAACCCGATTTTTGTTTATCAGTTATACCTTTAGATGCGTCTATCAGATTGAAAGTTAAACCATCTTCATGACCACGAGGTTTATATGCTGCGAGTTCGGTTTCTCCTGTAGTAGGGCGTAATTCTATCCAATCTACATATTTTTTGATAGTACTAAAGTCACAATCTTGGAAATCAACATTTTTGAAATCTTCTTCTGTAAAAGTTTTTTCAACACCGGTATCATACGTAGTGATGATAAATCTGAACCCGGTTCCATTCACTTGCTTATCCCATGCTTTCAAGTCATCTGCAGACAATTGAATGTTATAGGCGTGATAGTGACAGTCAAGCCAACGGATTGGTTTTTCCGAGTCATCGACCATACCCTCTACACCCGGAGTGTCGCCTTCTCCGTATGCTTCCACACGGATATCGTCCACTCCGTTGATTGTCACATTATAGGTATATTTGGTATTGCGATAGCAATTGAAATCATTTACGTCAGCTTCCACATATCCGAGATGGATGAGGTATGTTGCCTCACCTACGCGAGTGACAGGAGTATCGCTGTCATTTTTCCCGGTTTCACCCTTATCGTTGACATTTATTTGTCCATTATTGGTCCCTTTATACTCTACTGTGCATGAGATCAAGACATAGGTCGCCATGTTGTTTGGCGTCCATTTACTACCAGTAGTAAGACTTGTGAACAATGCATTTTGCTGGAATTCGGAAGTCTCGTAAGGTTTATGCTCCAGTGAAGTTCCAGGCGCATAAATCTGATCTCTGAGGTTATATTTTTGTTTTTCAGTTGTCAAGTCAGAACCTATGGTTGCTATGCCGGTATGTTTGTTTTCCGATTGCCAATAGTTAAATGTATATCCTTTGGCAACATCTGTAGGATCAATAAGTCGGAAATCATTGGCTATGAAAACTTCAGGCGTAGAGTAATAATCAGACCGAGTGTTTTCTGAACAATTATCTCCAAAATTAGCGGTATATAGTCCGCTTTCATCTTCACTTTTTTTGGCGCGTTCGTATAACCATGAATACTTAGGTACGTTGACAACCTGATAAGAATGTGGTATGATGTTGACAGCATTCCCGGGTTTGAGATTGAACTTCACCTGTGAAACGAGCCGGCGCAAATGTATTGCTCCGTTTTTGAACTCATACTCTCCAGATTTTGTATATGGGATAGTGTACGGCTGGAAATTTTCTGTTTCCCATGCATTTGGCGTGGAATGAGGGGAAGAGGAAAGTTGCAAATTGGTGTATGCACCCGCCATCGGCAACGGTGTAGTCGGGGCGTTTATCAAATTATGTGTAGAGGGTGTGACAACGGCTATGTCAAGGAATTGATCCCATTTCGTAACCTCATTTAGAAGGTGATCGAGACTCTGCTCAGTCGGTAGTTGCTGTGTATCTCCTGTCTGATTTCCATTGAAACTTGATTTCTTCACACCATAGTTTGTCTCTACATTAGCGACCGCGACGATATAACTCGGACCGGATTTAGTGTTAAGGTCAACAGATTGATAAGCCGGTTCGTTATATCCGGAAAGATTTGTTATCTTGTGCCATCCGATTTTACCGGAGCTATCGTTAGTTTTCGATGTCATTTCCCCGGTGGCGGCACTAAATGTGGCGATCCAGAGAGTCTCCACTTTGTCAAGATCGTTTTGGGATATGTCGGCACGTGTCTGAACATCCATTTTAGGGAGAGATATAGGCACGGTAAGTGTCACGTCTTCCCCGGGAATGGTAAAGTCGATACCATCCGTAAGATCATCTTCCCGACATGACACTAATCCTGCCATGACGGAGATAATACATGCGCATCCGGCAATTATGTTGAAAATTATTTTAGGTAAGTTCATTTTAGTGTAATTGAGATTACAAATAATTTAGATCATTCAAAATCCGGTATTGTTATTTCCACTTGATCCATTGGGCAGACAGTCCAATTTATTTGAAGGTTTTTATCAATTGTAACGCCTTTGATATTGAACCGATATAAATAGTTTCGGAGGATAAACTTCCACCAAATGTCTTCGCCCGAAACAGGGTCTCCGTTTGCGTCATAGGGTGATACATTTAAGGGAAAATAATTTGGTAATTCTTTGAATTTTATCGATACAATCCGGTTGTTGCTCTGCAGATTATACTCCGGAAGATATACAACCGCTTTGTTCCCCTCTATTGAAAATGACAAAGTCTCTGATTCCCCGGCAGCTGTCGACGTAAATGTCGGGACCCTTACCATCTGTCCTGTGCTTCCGGTTACAGCATATTTCTCCATACAATTAAGGCTTTTATTCTCTGGAGAATCGAATGGAATCAAAGATAAGTCTTTGTTCCACCCGCTACCAACCACATTCGCTGATTCTATCGTCAATCCGGAGTCAGCACCGGTGGTTATCTCCACTTTGGCAAGTGCGCGGAGAAGCCATACAGTCCCGAGAGGATAAGGGTTCGATTCATTATATGTCTTGGGGTCATAACCATCAAGATTTACCCTTTTTATTCCGAAGAGAGGCATCCATGAAGGATTTTTTTCACCTCCCGGAACCCATGATCCGTTTGTCAAGACTGTGCTGTATGAAAGTGTCTTTTGCAGATCAGCCAAAGTTGTTCCTTCTGTAAGTCCGGAATAAGCTGCACCTCCCTCCAGCCATTTGGAGGCATTCGCAACTGTCACTATACAGAAGTTTTTGTATGTGCCATCATCATTCTTATAAGGATCATTTCCTGTGCCGTTAGGATTACTGTTGAGGATGGTGCGTAACCATATAGCGTTGCCAGCGGATGAAGTTATAACGGATTTGTCAAGTCTCTCATCCTTGTTAGGCGACCACAATATCTCCATAAGTTTCGAATCTCCATCTGCCACCGTCTTACCTTCACCTATCTCGAATGTGAAGATATAGAGATCGTTGATGTCGATATATGACTCCTCTTCAGAGCCTTCTTCCTCATCTAAGGCTCTTGTATGAGCGGGAATACCTCCCGAAAGTTCAAAGGTCACAACTATACCATCATTCGGATCTACGACAGAACAATCCTCATTGTCCATCACGCAACCTCCTGCCACCAACAGCAAAAGCGATGCCATCGCAGCAGCAAGGTGGTTACCTTTATCCCGGTATATGCTCAAATGATTAATATTCATTCTGTTGATAGTCTTTTCTGATAAACTTCTTGCTCCCCGTATCAATGGAGGGGAGTGTCTTGTGGAGGTACTATATGCCAGGAATTGATGTAAATACCTATCCGGCTATACCAGTTGAGCCCGCTGTCGAGAAAGAATGTGAGTGAATGTTCGTCTTGCCGGTCAAGATATTCCTGATCAGACATCGGGCGATAGTTCCCTTTCACGAGCAACAGATATTCTATGAACGGTATGCGGATAATCTCTTTTCCGTCGGAATTGCGTGTAACGGTAAGATAGCATTCCGCACCTTTCATAAGGCGGGAGGTGGAGAGTTCCGCAAGCACGGAGCTTACGGATGTCACGGTTCCTTCCATCCCGTCGGGCATCTCAGCCACACCGCCGATCAGAGACCAGGGGAGATAACGGAATTCGGGTGTATCCGGAAGCACGCTGTTGTCATAGGCAAGCTCTGAGTCGTCGGCGGAGATGGAGATCGAAAAATCTTCTGTTTTCATCTCTTTCCCGTCAAGGTTCTGCAGAAGCACCTTGACATATTTTGTGTCTTTTGTCAGCGAGAGTTCAATCTCGCGTGTCTCATTGGCAGTGGGGTTACGATAGATCTCAACCCCCTTTTCGAGAGCATGGTAAAGACCGGAGAATTTGTTGTCGGAATAGAGACCCGAAAAATCCCCGTCGCGCGCCCCCCCTTTCAGGAGAAGGTCAACCCCGAGTTGCGTAATGTTTTGTGGTGACTCGGTCAGGAGGTTGAAACTGTCGTTACCTTCAAGTCCGCACCAGGTTAGGAAATCGTATGTCCCCGGCTGCAGCGGGCATTCAATATAGAAATCTTTTGAACGCAGAGCCTCGCCGCTCTCGGATGCGCTCCATACCTGGTTACCTTGTTGGTCGAAAGCCCATATCTTCACTGAATTGACTTCAGCCGGGAAAGCGTCGGCATACTTCATATTGTAGTCATAGCGGAAAACGATCCTGTTTTCCGTGCGGCATTCAGGCAGGTCGTCGTCGAAGACAGACTCACAGGAAACCAATGTCGCCGACAAAGACGCCATGATGAAAGAACGATGCAGAAGTGTAGAAAAAAGATGTTTCATATCACTTTAATTTTATTTGGTGAAGGAAGAGGGTTTCACGCCTCTTCCCCCTTTGGGAAGTTTCCGGAGTCGCAACTCGGAAACTTGCATGAGGTTTAGACTATCCTTATCAAGGTCGCAAGGTGGCATCCTGAGTAGGCACGATACGCCATTTCTGCACTCTTATTTCAGCCCTGATATGATATTTTTCATTGTCTACGATCGGAACGATTGGAGCCTGCGGCTCTCCAATTCCTGTGCCGATTCCGTTGATGTCGGTAATATTGATGGTATAGACATGATTTCTCACAATACCATACTGTCCGAGTTTTGCAGTGAATCCTGCATCTCCGATTCCCGGCATATTATTGCCATCAGAATTTTTAGTCCATAGGTGTTGGATAGGTACGGAAAAATATGCAAGTCCCCCTTCATATTCAGACACACCACCCATAGGACCGCTGAAACATGAATACAAAGCTTTGTTCACATCTTTCAGTGTCGCCTGTCCTTCTCCGGCTGTTGCTCCCGATATGATCTCCAGGAAAGTGTCAGTCCCTGTTTTCATATAATATTTATCTGCTGCGGCAGTCGGAAGCTTTGCGAGTTGCAATGTCACGAAACGGCTTGGATCGTAGTTTCCTACAATATCCTTGTCTGAGCAGTGAAGAATGGTGAAATTGTCAAGGTTGGCATTATCACCATTCACCGCAGTGTAGACATCTTTGCCGTCCTGGGTTGATTTCGTATATATCACATTGTTGTAGCTGAGATATGCTTTCTTCAAGGCATCAGTCCCGGCATAGAACATGCTGACGGGCTTATCACTGGTATCAACGCCGTTACGGATATAGAATGTTACATACTCAGGTTCACCACCGGCTGCATTCTTAAATGAATATTTTCCTACGATAAGCGCGCATGTCACTCCTCTTTTCTGCTCGTTGGTAACGACAGCAGGTTGCATAGTGTGCTCAAGTGTATAGATATAATTGTTAGCACCTATAGCTTTTCCTCGCGGACCGATATCACCGGCTCCATTGTTTGCTTCAGAATTATAAATATCGTTGAAACTCAAATAATCAAGAGCACAATTCTTTTTATCTACCAATATCTCGTCTGCAGTAGACGGGTACACTGCTCCGGGGAAATAAGTGGGAGACATAGCCCAGAAGCTTCGTCTTCCTGATATACCCCAATTATCGGTAGGATTATTCGCACCCACAGTAGCGAAATTCCAGGAAGGATTATTCAAAGAGCTAAACTCACCTTGCGCTTCATTCCAGGTCATATTTACAATAGGTGTATTGTCGCTGGAGGGATAGTTTATAGAACCGGCTCTGAAATTCTTAAGAAGGAATGTCCCTTTCTCAAGATTACTCAAGCCCCAACCGAGAATATGGAAGTTCAAGGTGTATTCTTTACCTTCTGCATCTTTGATTTTGTTGTTCACAGCAGTTACAGTTTCCTCTTGGGTAACTCTGACTTTGGCTACTACACGCTCAACGTAGATGACCACTTTCTCTTTCTTTTTCACATCTCCTGTATTCGCTTCAGGAAGAACGGCAGAATCCGCCTCGTCCTTTGAGGTGCAGAGCTGCGTGTCAGGATTTATCGGGACGGCTATAACCGGCTGATCACCGGCAGCAGCATTGGCGGCATAATATACAGAGTTGGTCATGGTGTAACCTTTATGTTCCAATATCTCTGCTTCTGTATCAGTAGCTGCTTTATATGTCTGTGGCGTCACCTCTGTGAGCTTACGGGTAAGCTTAAGGGTATTGGCGAATGAACTCTGTCGGTCATTATGACCCTTTGCCGGATTCACATAAGCCATTACATAGGCTGGTTTAAGAGATCCTGCACTGACAGACACCGGAACAGTGATATTTATCACTGTTTCAATTGTGCCAGGTTTGTTATCTTCGTTGCCCGGTTTGCCATCCGCTGCATTGTAAGTATAGGTGTAATTCCCGACATAATTGAGATCACTGTTGTAAAAAATGAACAGAATCTCATTGATCTTGTTTTCGTCACCCTCTCCTGGAGAATAATTGCTGTTATTATCGTTGGAGGGATCATCAGCTCTTGTGGAATTCCCTTCCGGATTCGCAATAGCGACATTGATGTAGAAATCTGTGTCCCTGTCGACAATTTGCGGTTCGTCGTTGAGTATACTGTCGGACGAACACCCCGCTAAGGCGCTCCCTAACAGCATAGACACGGCTGCCATTGATAAATAGTTGAATTTCATGAGAATTTTATTTTATGTTGTTATTGTTGTCGTTGGTTGTTGGTCGTTGGTCTTTGGTCTTTGGTCGTTGGTCGTTGGTCTTTGGTTGTTGCCGTTGGTCTTTGGTTGTTGCCGTTGGTTGTTGGTCGCTAGTTGTTGTCGTTGGGATGTCAGCTGCGGACGCGATGTATCGCGTCCCTACGGCATACCGGTTGCAAATTATTCTTAAACCATAAACTCTAAACTCTCAACCCTAAACCCTATCAAAGAATCGTCACCCCTCCGTTTTGGTAGCTTTCTTCAAAGGCGTCTATCTGCTGGAGCATTTCCGAAGCACCTTCGGCTCCCGCTGCCTCCGCTTTTTCAAGGAGGGTGCGTGCCGATGCAAAGTCTTTGTTCATGACCGCAAGCACGCCGCGTGCATAATCAGCCTTGGGATTCTCTCCGGCACGTTCGAGATAGCCTGCCGCGCCGGTGAGGTCGCCGACGCTGATTGATGCCAAGCCGGCGTTGAGATTTGCAGTGGCGTCATCGGGGAAGAGTCGTGCGGCAAGAGAAAACACCTCGAAATATTCCTTGCTCCCTTGCGGATAGCTCTTTGCAAGAAGATATAGCTCGTTTTGGCTTAGATTGCGCGGGTTGGTAAGCATCACCTGACGGATCTCGTTGACATCGTAATATTTACGGACGTTGTATGTAATCCTGTAATCGGTATGCCTCAAGAGGGGATATACCTCTTTCAACAATCCGGGATATGCCTCGGGGAATCGCTGCCTGAAGATGTCGTTTTTAGTTTCCAAAGGAATCTTGGGGTCGTCGATAAACGCTATCATTTGCTGTGAACCGGGTATCGGATTCACTTCAAGCCATTTTTTCAGTCCCTGCCAGTCTTCTGCCACGAAAGAAGTTTTGTAGAGAGATGCAGGGAGGGTGGAGTGTTTCCTTACATATTCTTTCACCACCTCGGTGCGTCCCTTGGCGAGACGGACATTGTTGGCGTACGGACCTTCGGGAGAAGCGTATCCGCAAAGTGATATCTCTTTTACAGTGGCGTCAGGATTGTCTTTCACTTTATTGAGGGAAAGAAGAATCGAATCGAGTTCTGCATAATTGCCGGCATAGCTCCAGTCGATATCGGTCTTGTTGACCATGAAGCGAATGTTTGCCCTTCCGGAAAGCGAGAAGTTCTTCTCTAATGTGTCACCCGGAACTATATAGTTGAATTTCGGTAGAATCGCCTGTTGGCTGTAGTTTAGCTGAGCCACTTTGAGCACGTCTGATCCGGAGGGGGAGAACCGGTCAGAACAGTTGCATTCGCTTATGGTGTCGACAAGGATCTCCACAGTGGATGTCTCCATCCATGGAAGATAGTCTACCGTGCGGGAATAATCTATCTGCTTGCCGGTTCCGGTCTTTGAGAGAAGAGGAGAGCGGTTGCCGTTTCTCACTTCGTAGAACCATGCACGTTTCCCTGCCACGGTTATGGGGTCGAGCATAACGGTGTCTGATCCCGCAATTATGGCTGGCATCAGGATCACCTTTTCGTTAGACTTTATACCCCAGTTGTCGGGAGAGACGGAAAGGTTAAGAGTGATGGAATTGTCTGACTTTAAGACAGCGAGATCGGAGATGTGGAGTCGACCGGTGTTTACACCTGCGGCTGCCGTGAGTGCGGAGGCAGCAACGACGCATGATATATATGGTTTCATAAATTCAATGGAAAGCTTTTGGGAATTTTGAATTTTGAATTTTGGATTAACCATATTGGATTTTGAATTCAACATTCAAAATTCAACATCCAAAATTCAGTAGTTCAACATTCAAAATTCAACATTCAAAATTAAAACAGGTAGACAATGTTGACGGCTGCTTTGGTGGGACCCACATAGTTATGCGGGCGGTTATTGCTGATTTTTGATCCGCATTCCGCACAAGGGTATGAATCGAAACGGGTATAGATCCAACCGATTCCGATTTCAGCTTCTATGTTCCAATGTGGATGTACAGGCCATGCATAGCCATAAGCGATTCCGGCACCTACACCCCAGCCCTGATATCTTTTGTCTTTAAGGTTGTGGAAGTCTGTCCCGAGAAAATTTACCGGTATGTCGATATTGCCGACGTTGTATTGACCGCCGAGGGCGTGTAACCCTAAGAAATGTCCCGCGAATCTGCGGCAAAACCAGTATCTGGCTTCGGGCTGGATGAGCCAGTGTTTCCATTTGTGGTTGTTGACTGTCCAGAAATTGCCTTGCCCGGAGACGTCGAGGGTCCATTTGGGCGCGAGACCGACTTCTATGCCGAGGTTGGGACTGAGGGCGGCATCATAAAGGAGATTGCTTTTAAGCGCGACCTTTTGAGCGGAAATTCCTGAGGTTAATCCCGCAGCAATCAGGTACATGATCCATATAAAAAACGAACGTTTCATTATAAGTAGTTTTCAGTACAAGTAGTTAACGAGTAGCAGGTTATTTTTCAATCCGGCTGGTGGAGGGGGAATAGATGAGAGTTCCCCCGACCGACAGACGGTAAGAAAAAACGGGTAGAGTTTTAATGAATTATAGCTTAAACAATTAGATTGATAAGTAGCGTATAATCATTCAACAATTAAGTACAATCATTTAACAATTAGCGACAATAATCACAATGGAATTATTGTCGAAGTAGCCGATACATCTCTTAACAAGAGATGGATTTTTTATTGATTACATCGCGCCTAAAATATACTACTTGTACTACTGATCTACTGATCAAATGATCTGCCTGTTTATTCATTCAAAAACGGTAGGAACGTATGGAGAAATAACATTTGGCGTGTCGGTATACTACTTGAATAACTACTTATAAAGATGAAAAGATTTTTCATATTGTTTGCCATGCTGACTTCGGTTGTTTGCTTAGCAAGAGGACAGGTAGCTTTGAAAAGCAACCTGATTTCCGACGTGTTGTTAAGTCCGAATCTCGGCGTGGAGGTCGGTCTCGCCCCAAAATGGACCCTCGACGTCTCCGGGCAAGGCAATCTCTGGACTCTTTCTCACGACCGCAGATGGAAGCACTGGCTACTCCAACCTGAACTCCGCTACTGGTTCTGCGACCGCTTTGCTGGTCATTTTGTGGGAGCACATCTGCTTGGCGGACAGTATAATGTCGGCGGTTTAGACATCCCGTTCTCATTCCTTGGCACTGATTTCAAAAAACTTAAAGACTCACGTTACCAGGGATGGTTCGGAGGTCTCGGCGTTGCCTACGGCTATGATTGGGCGCTCTCTGAGCACTGGAACCTCGAGGCGGAACTCGGAATAGGATGGACCTACACACGCTATGACCGTTTCCGCTGCGCAGGGTGTGGAGCAAAGATTGACACAAAGCATCCCCACAACTACTTCGGTGTGACAAAAGCCGCCATCAATCTTGTATACCTGTTTTAGTTTAGGGTTGAGGGTTTGGAGTTTAGGGTTTATAGATGATAGTTTATGGTTTAGAGTTTAAGAATAATCTGAAAACTAATGACTAACGACTAACAAACTAACGACCAAAGACCAACGACCAATGACTAATAAACTCACAACTCACAACTCAGATCTCACAACCTACAACCCACAACTTACCTTAACAATGAAAAAGATACTACTTATACTATTTATTACTATGTATGCACTCTGCACAGGGGCGAAAGGGATCGCCCCTGTCGGAGTGGACAGTCTGTCGTTTGATCGCCATGGCAATTATATGGTGGTCAATATGACGCTTGACTTAAGTCCTACAGAGGTGGGAAGTTCTCGTGCGCAAGTGATTACTCCGCTTATTGTCTCAACAGAAGGAGATACAATATCACTACCGTCCGTTGGTGTTTACGGGCGTCAGCGTTACATTCAATACCTGAGATCAAATAGTAATGATCAATTAGGAATTAGTAATGGGCAGAGCATTTTTAAGAATTCGGAACGTCCGGAAGCTTTTGCCTATCATGCCGACACCCCATATCAGGACTGGATGAGAGATTCCAGATTGGTGATAAGACGACAGCTTTTCGGTTGTGCCAACTGCCTTATTGAAGAAAAGACAGACCCGGTGACAGAATATTTTTATTCTGAACCGGTGATGCCTGAGATGGCATATTTCCAGACCAAGGAATCTTTAGCTAAAACAGACACCCTGAGCGGATCTGCATTTGTTGACTTCCCTGTTGACCGGACAGAAATATACCCGGATTATCGCAACAATGTCAGGGAACTTGGGAAGATACAGGCAAGCATCGACACCGTGCTTAATGACAAGGACGTGACGATTACCGGTGTGTGGCTCAAAGGGTATGCATCGCCGGAAAGCCCCTACAGTCACAACACTGATCTTGCAATAGGGCGTACAGAGGCTTTGAAAAATCACATTTGCCAACTTTATAAATTTAAAGACAATATAATCTCTACCGACTATGAGCCTGAGGACTGGGAAGGGCTAAGGAGATTTGTAACGTTGTCCAACATAGATCACAAGGAAGAAATATTATCTCTGATTGATTCCGATATGGATCCTGATGTCAAGGAAGCAAAAATTAAGCGTGCCTTTCCAAAAGAATACAAGTTTATGCTTCATAATTTTTATCCGCCCTTGCGCCATACCGACTATAAGATAATATACGAAATAAGGCGCTTCGATAATATTGACAAAATTCGGGAAGTGATGAAGACAAAGCCAAACAGGCTTTCACTCAATGAGTTCTTCCTTCTTGGCAACTCTTTACAGCCCGGAAGTGACGAGTTTAACGAAGTCTATGAGACTGCCGTGAGAATGTATCCTCACAATCCTGTAGCCAACATCAATGCAGCGAATGCCGCTTTGCAACGCAACGACCTCACGACAGCAGAGAATTATTTGAAACGTGCCGGCGACTCTCCGGAGGCGAATTATGCGCGTGCCATACTGTTGTTTGCAAAAGGGGATTATGAGCGTGCAGAAGATATGCTTAAAGAGTTGCCTGATTTTCCCGATTCTAAAGGATTGCTTGAAAAAATTTCGGTCATTAAAAGAAACAATAAGAAGAAAATAGTGAAAATAACACTTGAATAATAATAAACATCTAATTTAAATACCTTTCAAATGAAGCTAACAAAAATTTTAATGGGCATCTTTGGAGCCATCGTGCTTACAGGCTGCTCTTCAGAAGAGATAGCTCCTGACCAGAAGCCTATAGAAGGAGAGGGTCAGAACCGCTATATGTCAATAACTGTACGCAGCGTTCTGCCGGGCACTCGTGTTGCCACAAATCCGGGAGATCAAACTGATGACGGAAATTACGAAATTGGATACGACTCTGAAAATAATATAAAGACTCTCCGTTTCTATTTCTTCGATGACAAGGGAGATCCCGTAGTAATGAACGGCAACAATAGTTATTACGAATGTACGTCGGGAGATTTTAAGAATGATGGCACTCCTGAAATGGACAATACAATCGAGAAGGTCCTTGATGCTGTAATTGTAATCAACAGTTCAGATAGAGACATTGCCACAAAAATCAAAAAAATGGCAGCGATAGCTAATTACAGCAGCTCCACAGATCTGGATAAAAACTTATCCGTAACCGACCTAAAGACAAAAGTTGGAACTGCCGCTGTCATAATCGACAATGTATCAACAAACGGCTTCGCAATGTCGAGTGCAAACTATTTACCTACAGGAGAAACCGCGCCGTCGTTTACTGTAGACATCAATCCAGAGAACGTCAGAACTACCAGAGATGAAGCTCTTGCTCATCCTGTTGAGGTTTATATCGAGCGTATAGCTGCAAAAGTCAGGGTAAAGGCTGACTGGGATAAAACTGTCTATAACAGTGGGGATATTAAGACAGTTACTTATGATGGACAGAATTATCAGGCAATTCCTCTCTGTAAGAAACCTGCGGCAGGATCGACTACCAAAGAACAAATCAAAGCAACTGTGGAGGGCACAGAAAAGCAAATCTACGTCATTTTCACAGGTTGGAATCTTTGGTGGACAGCCGACAAGTCATACCTGTTTAAAAACATTGATGACTGTACTGATGCAAATCTCGGCGACTGGTGGAATAGCGATACTTTCAAACGTTCTTTCTGGGCTATAAACCCGTCTGACGTTACTCTTCAGAATCATGTGCACAAATATGCGACTAAACAGATTTTGACATCCGACAATTTTGAGACAGACAGTAAGAACAAATTAGAAGACATCAATAAGCAAAATGCTTATTGTCTTGAAAATGCCGCAGATGATGAAACTTCCAAATGGCTCAAGAAAACCTATGATCCTACTACGCAACTAACGAACCGTACACTCGTTTACCTTGCCGGTGTACTCGTAACAATAGATGATAGTAACGAAGCCACAGAACTTAAATTGGCGGAATGGGCGGCAAACCGTGAGCCAATTAGTAATATCAAGACAAAAATGTTTGCAGTTGTTCAAAATCAAATTTATTTCCGATCTAAAGAAGGAACAACAGTTACTAGTAGCGAAACAACTGAAGAAGGAACTCTCATTACAGACAACACAAAATATAAAATGATTGCTGTTAGAGTTGACGATGTTGATTTCGTATCCGCAATAGTTGCAGGTAAGGCTGATGATGATTCCGAGAATAGCCCCCGCTATCAGAGCTTCCTGAATATGAATGCTTTTAAGGAAGGAGACTTAAAAGGAGAGAACGTTGCAATCAGCGAACAGCTTTATAAGAAGACATCCACAGGATTTGAGCCAATATCATTAGATGATGCAAATGATATTCTCGAAGGAGTCGGCGGTGCAAAAGTCTATACAAACGGCGCAGTGTACTATTATCACGACATCACTCATCTCAACACCACGGATAATACCGGAACCAAAGGTCAGTATGGTGTTGTACGCAACCATATTTATGAAGTGCTACTCAACACAGTGTATGGATTGGGGACCCCGGTGCTTCATCCTGAAGATGAAGAAGATTCTACAGATTCTGAGAAAATTATACCCCAGAAGCCTTCTAATGAATACTTCCTCGGTGCCCGCATGAATATCCTCGCATGGAGAGTAGTGAAAAATACGGCTAATTTTGATTGGTGATAATTTCTAAAAGCTTTACAAGTATATAATTAATTATCGTTCCGGCGGAACGAGACTCTGTTTCTGTTCCGCCGGATATCCTCTTTCCTTTCTCTTCTATAAAAATAAAAACGTCTGTCATGAAAATGACAGTACATTCCGAACCTCTATCGCCGGAGAGTAAAGCCGGTAAAGACTTGGAACCTCTTGGTTCCCACTTATCAAGAAAAAATCTTGCGGCATAGCCGCTCTACATATAACAGAAAACAACAAAAATGAAAATAACTGCCTATATCTCGCGTATTGTCGTCTATGCCATAGCGTCTGTTCTCTCTTTGGCATTGCTGACCTCATGCGACAGCGCCATTTATGACGGAGAGGGAGATTGCGACGTGACATATCGTCTGCGCTTTCGCTACGACATGAACATGAAATTTGCCGATGCATTCTCGCACGAGGTGAAGTCAGTGCATCTTTATGTCTTCTCGCCTGAAGGGAAACTGGTATGGCAGACTATCGACGATAGTGAGGCTCTCTCGCAAGAGGGTTATGAGATTATCTTACCTCTCCAGCCGGGCGATTACAAACTAATGGCATGGTGCGGACTTGACAATGGAGAATCTTTCTACGTGCAGGAGATTGCCGAAGGAGATACACGCGACCCTCTTCACTGCAAACTTAATCGCAAGAGTCACCCCGAAGACGGGGCAATCTCCGACACTGACCTTCATCCTCTTTTCCACGGCACTCTCGATGTCAATCTGCCCGAGAGTATCGACGGTGGGGACTTTGTGTATACCATGTATCTTACGAAAGATACGAATGTATTCCGGATCGTGCTACAGCATCTTTCCGGGGAGGATATAGAGGTCGAAGATTTCTCTTTCAAGATTGAAGACAACAACGGCTGGCTCAATCACGACAACTCTCTACTTGATGACGAGAATGTCATCTACCATGCATGGTCAAAATATTCCGGCTCGGCGGGTGTTGATGCGCCGGAGGCGCAGTTGTCCCTTGTCCGTTGTCCGTTGTCAGAAGAAAATACGGAAAACGGAACCCGGGAAACGGAAAACGGAACCCGGGCGATCACTAATGTGAAAGTTGCTATAGCGGAACTTACCGTGAGCCGTCTTGTACAGCGCGATTGGACAAAACACGCTAAGCCTATGCTTACAATCCGCAAGACATCAGACAATGAGGTTGTGGCAAGGATTCCTATTATAGATTATGCCTTGCTCGTAAAGGGCAACTATAATCGGGAGATGAGCGATCAGGAATATCTCGACCGTCAGGATGAGTACAATATGACGTTCTTCCTTGACGAGAACAATCACTGGCTTTCCACCACTGTGATAATCAATTCCTGGAGAGTGGTGTTTAACCCTTCCGATCTCTGATTTGCAAAAGAAGTTTGCAAATCAGATTATTATCTTTATCAGACTGAGTACACGGCATTATGAAATATGCAATAAATAAAATAATCTTCATGGTCTTGCACCTCGTAGCTATACAAGCAACGAGTATATTAACTGTGGGATGCAGTTCTGACTTTGCCGACGTGCCTGAAGCATCTGATGGCCCCGAGGGAGTGCCTACATTAGATGTGACCGTTAGCATCGGTAATACGCGTTCAGGAGGTAGAATCCCGGAAGATTTTGAAGCGGGCACCGGATATGAGAATTACCTCGACATCAAGAATGGGAACTTCCGTATATATTTCTTTGATGCCCAGAATAAATACTTAGCTACATTCAAACCTACACAAAATACTTACCCCTCTTCGCCAAACGCCACAGATTTGACATATAAATTTTCAGGCAAAATACCTACTGCAGTAAACGTGCAAAACCCGTTTAAGCTCGTTGTCCTGGCAAACTGGGGAAGCGATCACTATCCTCTTGAGCCTACAGATGCTGCCGCTACTGAAGAGAAGCTCAGACTGGCTGCCGCTAGCACAACAATAGAAGATCTAACCACCCATACCACCGCGCAATTCCTGAGGCTTTCATCTCCTGAAGATGATGAGGAATGGCTGTCTGACTCGCGCCTCATACCCTTTTACGGTGTTCGGGAATACAATCTGAGTGGGAATGCCTCTCTAACCGACAAACTTGACGAAAATGGCAGACTTACAGAGGATGTGCACATAGAGCTCACAGAGGAACTTCCCCTTCTCCGAGCAATGGCAAAAGTGGAGGTAATTCTCAACAATGCGTTCGCGTCTTTTTCAAAAGTAGAATTAACAAGAGGGAATGCTAAGGGATTTTGCTCGCCCTACAAGCCAGACACGAGTTGGGCTTTCAACTTCACAGACTACTTTCCTGAGGACAAATATGGTTGGGACAATAACTTTTTTCGCGGTGTTCATCTCACCTATGGAGCTACAAGCGAAAACAAAGGATCGGGGATGAACGATTCGGACCCAAGCGTCATAACCTTCAAGA
The DNA here is from genome assembly GCA_910583795.1 of uncultured Muribaculaceae bacterium. GTDB lineage: Bacteria > Bacteroidota > Bacteroidia > Bacteroidales > Muribaculaceae > Lepagella. The sequence goes on along the minus strand of CAJTZQ010000031.1, from coordinate 12,538 downwards.
GAGTTAACAATAGAACAGAGTTTGACAATGTTGTTAAGCCAGAAAAATGGGTGGCATACGTTCCGGAATATAAGAATATTGGAGTAATTGATTTTACTACGATTAGAGTTACACTCGCCGATCCGAATCCGGGCTCGTCTTCTCAATGGTCTGATCCAACAAAAGAGATTTATTTCGCTAAAAACGGCTGTACGGAAGAGGCAAACGAAACACAGTTAAACAGATTTGATATTGAGCGCAATAATATCTATCGTTTTATGGTGGAAGGGATGACCACCACCCTCAATTGCGAAGTTGACATAATCCCATACTCCAAGAAAATACTGGAATATGAATATCCATGTATTATACGTGATAAAGCTGGGGATGTCAAACTGTCTGATAATGAAGGAAATATTTACGATTTTTGTAAGGATTTCTTCACAGACGAGAGAATACCGAAAGCGGTTGATATGGATGGAAACCAGTTAATTGGACCTGATGGCAAGTCTATTACTCTCGAATTAATAATTACAGGAGAAACAGTAGGACAGCGTGCAGAAGCAGACTATTATGCAAGAGTGGAAAACGGTGGCAACGCTGAAATATGGCTTAAAGACAAGGACGGAGACCGTGTCCTTAGCAATTTTACCGGTTGCGGACCGGGCATGGAATGTTATGCACGCTTGATTAATGAAGTCAGTTATTCCGAAACCGGAGAAACATCCTATGGCAATAAGATTTATAAAGACAAAGATGGAGATATCCGTTTACGCCACTTCAGCAATCATTCTTCTATTGTAGTAGATACAGAAAAGACGTATCATGAGCTCAATAATCCTGATGCACCCTCTGTTACAGACCCTGTAACCAAAGAAAAAGTCTTTGTGAGCTATAAGACAAAAGCTTTTGAAGATGATGGCAAGACCCCGATTGGAATTGTAAAAAAATATCCGATTTCATCGTGGGATTCTGACGGAAAATTCTGGTATAGTAGATATGACAAAACGTTTGAATCGCCAACTATTGATAATTTATATGTCAAATATAATGAACTGAAACAAAAGGTTTGGGATGACGATCCTGAATTCCCGGATTTATCTCTGGATCAATTTAAAGAAAGATTTACAGACGCAGGTTTTGATAATCTTTCAAAAGTAAGAATAATAAAATCTTGGTATGGAGACACTGATGGTAATACAGTTTTGGAATGGGTACAAATACAATTCAGTAATCCCGATACTAATAAATCTTGTAATATAAATTTAGTAGGCTTCTAACCAAGTAAATAATAGAATGGATCTCTATTTTTTGAGAGAACCCAAACATTAGATTAATGAAAAATATATACATATCGGCAATAACAGCTATCGTCTTCATTCTCACGGGATGTGTGGACGACGGCATATACCGTCCTCAAGATAATTATCCAGAGGGTGAGACCGTGCTGAATCTTGAAGCCGCTTTCCGTCCTTTCACGGAAGGTGATCTTACCCGCGCCAATATCGAAAATGGTAACGGGAAAGTACTCAATTCTATTGAAAATCTATGGATATTTGTTTTTGATGAAGATGGCATGGTTCTGAAGGAAGGCGATTTTCCAAAGAAAATTAGTTTTCAAGATAAAGATATAGTTGATGAAGACCGTACAAATATCGATGAAGAAAATCCGATAGCGGAAACCAAGACAAAATCTGTTAGAAATATAAAGCTCAAACTTCCCTTCGGGAATTATTATATCGTCGGGGTAGCTAACCTTAAAGGCACTCCAACAGGTTGTGCCACTCTTGATGACCTTCGGAAGATGAAGGTAAACTGGAATAATACAGATATTTCCCGAAATGGAGAGATGATAGGATATTTTGTTGATGTGAAATCGGGCAATGTCGGCTGGCCTTCGTCTCAAGATCAATTTCAGACTATTTCAGTAAACCGTCCCGGCATGACACTCAAATGTTGGCTGAGACGCTGTGCATCAAAAATAACTATCGATATTGACGGCTCAGGACTGGAAGACAAGGTAACCGTATACCTTAAGCAAGCAAAAATTTACGACATACCATATGATTGTACTCTCGGATTCGGTCCAAAGCCTGTTGAAAGTGAAACAGGCGCCGGTCTTTCTCCGGGAACAGAGACGTATAATCATACACCAATTTCAAACGAAGAGAATGCGGACGGGTTGTATCACACGTCTTCCCAGTTTATCTCATACTGCGAAGGAAATGCAGTGCCTTCCGATGATTATCACGAATGGCCATCTATCAGCAAAACAAATCCCAAATTAATGAAAGACGGGGAAGCGATAGATTTTCATGCTGAGACAGCCGACGCCCTATATTTTTATGAAAATATGCAACCTAACCTTTCCGAACCCAAAAAGTCGAAAGTTGCTAAATTTAACTTTGACACAGGAAAAATGGAAAATGAAGATAAGGCGGGAATCCCGTATGGCTCATATATAGAGGTGGAGGGATACTATATATCCGAGGCGGAAGGGTCTAAGGCTCAGGGTAATATCTCTTTCAGATTCATGCTTGGTAAAAACGTGACAGATAATTTTGAAGCTGAACGCAACTACCACTACATGCTCACTCTAAAGCCTAAGGGAAGTGGAAATGAGGCAGACTGGCATATAGAATATCATGAAAAGGTGTTTGAGGTCACCACCCCCAAAGACGTTAACTATATGGGTTATTTCTTTGAACCGAACGCTGCTCCTTATGCAGGCTATGAAAACCTTGGACATAAGTTCAACAATCAGAACACGGTAACTGTGACAAGTTACGAAACCGGGGAAAACGGCATCAAGAACAAGATACCCTGGCGCGTATCGGGTTATAAAGAAAATGGCGAATCTCAATTTAAAACTGAAAAGCCCGAATGGATTACGGTGACAGGAGGATATTTGGAAGAAGGAGGAAACTCCCAGGATATCACATTTGTGGCGGGAATGCCTGTGCCGGATGAAATTGACATAGATGCCAACCTTAAAAGCAATCCCAAGGGAATCTATAATCTTGCAAGCTCATCCGGAGCCAGAGGAGCAATAGAGAATACAGCAAACTGCTATATAGTTGACGGCTATGGCACCTTCACCCTTCCATTAGTCTATGGAAACGCCATAACCAATTATGCCGACAACCAAAAATCGTATGACCATTCCTACACTCCATTACAAACAAATCCGAAAGCGCCTGCATTGGAGAAGTTTAAAAACCATCTCAATAAAGATATAACATCTCCATATATCACGCAGCATGAAAATTGCAATCCCAAGAGTGCGGTATTGGTTTGGGAGGATGCAGACGGCTTGGTAACCAATATAAGCTATGACTCGGGTCTTTATGGACAAAATAACGGGAAAAACATTGGAGGTATACAGTTTGATGTGCCTCAGGGCAATATCAAACAGGGAAATGCCGTGATTGCGATTATGGATCAAAATGACAAAATAATGTGGAGCTGGCATATATGGGTCACAAACCTAAATGCAAAGCCGACCAATAAGACTGAAGGATTGAAAGAAACAATAAAGGTCACTAAAAGTAGCCCTGCTGTGAGCTGGCCTTCTCCTTCAGAATATGAATTTATGTCTGTCAATCTCGGTTGGTGTTCGGAAGATATGAAGATAAAATATTATCCTGAACGCAGCTGCGAGATAAGAATATCCACCGGCGAAATGTCGCGGACAATCAAGATTGTTCAAAAATCGCACATGGCGTTTCCGCGAGGCAATAACACCTACTATCAATGGGGTCGCAAAGATCCTTTCTGGGGACTATCCGTCAAAGAAACCGAAAACAAAGATATTTTGGTTGACAAAACTGTATATCCTTCAGGTGTGGCTGATGAAGAGGGGAGACCAAAAAGGTTTTATGAAGACAGCCGTCTTCCTGACGGGGTATTCCGAAAAACTACAAAAGCTCTTTTCGACAACACCACAGTAGCTGCCGAGGGGGATAACTTTAATTATGCAACAGGTAACAGGCTTATTCAACAACCGGCTTGCTGGCATAATCCACCACGAATAGGCAACAAAAATGGTGATGATGAAATATTAAAAAATCACGACGGACATCAATATAGTCCATTAAACCCTTATGATAGTAAGAACCAAACCTATATTGACTTATGGGGACAGGTCACAGAAGATACGTGGACTTACAGCGCGGACTATAAAACAGTCTATGATCCGACTCCAGTCGGATATATCGTTCCTCACTATAATGCGTTTTCCTCTTTCTCTGTAACCGGACAAAACATCAATGAGGGAGGGGGAATGACAACGACTGGAATTCTTGATAGTAATGCACATCAGTCAGAAAAATGGTATGAAGCTGCTCTAAATAATTTGCCGGATTACAATGGCAATAATAATTATTATAAGACGTATCTGATGGAATTTTATACAGACCTGTCGAAACTCCAGTCAATAATTTTCCCTGAAAATGGCTATCGCGACTGGGATGACAAGGCAACTATCAGGAGTTTTGGAGTAACAAATACAGCGCATGGATATGCATGGGCAAAACAGTTAAAAGACTGGACATATAATGATTCAGAAAGTGCCATTATATATGATAACATAAAAATTATATCGGGAGAAACCTCATCTTATAAATATGTTTATAATTATCCTCCCGATGCAGCTTTTATGTTTGAGTTTTCCAGAGGCAATGGCTTGGGCTTAGATAAAAAGGTGCGTCCATCGAACGCATTTAACACTTGTGACGGCCTTCCGATCCGTCCTCTGAAATTGCCTCTGACAAATTAAGGAATCCCAAAAGTAACTTGGGAAAAATCTGATATATAAGTGCCACCGCGCTCAATAATCAGGTCGGATAAGGATACAGCATAATACCCCGGTAAGCTTTAGGTATTGGATGGCGTGAAAACGGATTGAATACCGAAAGACAGGGGCATTTAACAATTGCATTATCAGACTATAGTTATATCACTTTATAGCAATTAAATTAATAGTAGTAGGCAGGGGCGCGGCGTCGTGAGACGGTGCGCCCCTATTTTAATTCGCCCGGCGTGGGCATAATGGCATTGTTTAATCAGATGTCATCCAAGATGTAAAGCCTACTGTCTACTGGCGATCCCGATGCTTTACCTCATTGACAAAGAGAAGGGAATGATATCAAAAGATATCACTCCCGAAATACTCTGCGATTCAATTCCCATCCTGTTTAGTAAGAAATAAGCATTTGTTCATTTGTCAACCCCTTTGTTCATTTGTTTTTATCCTTACTAATAACTATCTGGTGAGGAAAGAATCTGTTTCACTTTGTCGACGGTCATCTTGGCAACCTGCGTCACCCTGGTCCCATTTGTTGCTTTCCAAATTGTTCATTGCCTTCCGTTTTTTAGAAAAAAACGTTATGGCGAATCCTATCAATCCAGCCTGCTCTTTTGAAGGTCACGACGGCTCTTTCTTTGACTTTATGAACACGGTTATCGAAGAATTGGCGACTACCGGTCACCCGCGCACTGCCGAAACCTATCGATCTACTCTCAGATCTTTGAAAGAGTTCACCGGAGGGAACGATCTATTGCTGTCGGACATCAGTACACTATTTGCGCACAGCTATGAATCACATCTGAGAGAAAAGGGGGTGTGCAGAAACAGTTCCTCTTTTTATATGCGCATCTTCAGGGCTACATACAACCGTGCCGTGAGAAGCGGATTTATCACACCTGCCGTGCCTGCACCGTTTGCCGGAGTCTACACGGGGGTAGACAAGACAGCTAAACGCGCTGTCACTCTTGAAACAATCTCCCTTATAAGGAAACTTGATCTCTCTGCATCCCCGTTGCTCGCTTTTGCGCGCGACATGTTTCTGTTTTCATTCTATATGAGAGGAATGTCGCTTGTCGACATGGCGTATCTTCGCAAGAGCGACCTTAAAGACGGGTTGATTGGGTATTACAGGAAAAAGACCGGCAGGCGACTGTTTATCAAGATGGAAGAATGTATGCGTGAAATAGTAGACCGATATTCGCATCCCGATTCCCCTTATCTCCTTCCGATTCTCTCTGCTTCCGGAGAGGAGGCGCGTAGGCAATACCTCAATGCAAGTCACCTTATCAACCATAAACTTAAAGAGATCGGGAAGAAGGTGGGTTGCGACATAATGCTCACAATGTATGTGGCGCGTCATTCATGGGCAAGCGCGGCACGCCTGAAGGAGATTCCTATGTCGGTGATCAGTGAGGGAATGGGGCATAGTTCGGAAATGATAACCCGTATTTATCTCGATTCGATCAATAATACGGTAATCGATAGTGCCAACCGTCTGATACTTGATTCGATATACTGAATACGTTTTTCCGTTTTCCGTTGTCTGTTGTCCGTTTTCCGTTGTCTGTTTTCCGTTGCCCGTTTTCCGTTGTCTGTTTTCCGTTGTCTGTTTTCCGATTATCAATTATCAATTATCAATTATCAATTATCAATTATCAATTGATAATCGTTTTCCCGAATAATCCAAAGACCAAAGACCCGCGGGCAACGGACAACTCATAACTTACGGAGACGCAGGGTAGAGGAATGGTATGGGAATTGGATGAGCAGCGTGGTGCCCTCGCCGAGCTGTGCCTTGATGTCTTTTGTCAGTGGATTACCTTCGGAGTCGTACCAGGTTACGCTGTATGTCTCCGGGAAGGGATCGGGAGTGAGTATCCCTTTTATCATCCCCGGTTCCCATGCCGATGCGTTTGTCTTTGCCCCCGAGAGATATAATATGAGATACCTGTCGCCATCTTTGATAATTGCCAGACGATACTCTCCACCCATTTGCAGCAGGGTCTCTTCAAGTGTGCGGTCGAAGACTGCCCAATATCCTTCAAGAGAATCCTGTGGGTTTTCAAGTCTTTCTTTTAATTTTTCGGCATCTTCGTATTCCGTCGATTGTCGCCGGGCGTCAGGAGTTTTATCTGTGATTGTAATGTCGGAAATGAGAACATGAGCGGCGGGAGACGCCGTAAAACCGAAGCCTGTAAATCTACAACCTGCATTCGGCATAGTCAAGACAGGCTGGAGAGTATGGTTGCCTGCGGAGATGTTTATGGAGAGCGGGGATACTGTAATATTCCATTAGTTGGCGCCGGAGTGGCAGTCAACACCCTCCTTTATGACCTGAGATGCGATTATATCGCCGCTCCCCGAGCGGAGGGCTGTGATGCGTAAAGCCGGGGTTGATGATATGGGGTCGGGGATATCTTCCGATTTTATTGTAAAAGACAATGTGTCGGCATCCGTGGTGCAGACCCAAAAGCTCCATTCCGGGTTTAACCGATGACGTCTTGCGCCTTGTGAATCCTTGTAAGTAAATCTCTTGGAGGGATGGCACGACAAATTTGTTGCCCTGAAAGAAATAGAGAAATCTGATAACGAGTCAGGCAGACCGGTACCGTCTGAGATATCTGCAAAGGTTTGGTTATGGATGTCGATGCCGCCGGGAGTGGCATGCTGAAAGGGGGAGTAGCCCCTACCGGTGTTGAAATGAATGCGTTTTGACGCAGGCATGTCGCCGGCTTTGGCGCCGCAGACAAGGGTTATTACGAGGAGGGGGAGGAGGTGGTGCAGTATCATGGGGAGACAAGATTGTATATGCCGGTGGCTATACCGACAATTGCAAAGAGGAGAATTATGATGCCGATTATACGGTTTATCAGCCACATCGACCGCACGTTGAAGTGTGCGCGCACTTTATCTATAGCATATGTGACGAACCACCACCATGCGATTGCCCCGACACATATCGAGATGTAGCCAACAATATAGTGATAGAATTTGACGTCCGGAACCGGGAAATTGAAGCGGGCGAACAGACCTATAATCAGGAACAGTATCAGGGGATTGGAGAATGTGAAGAGAAATCCTCCGAGGATATTCTTTTTGGGTGAAATCGGCTCCGGCTGGGTGGCGGGTTTGAGTGAAGATGCCGGATTTTTCCGGAAAAGGTATATGCTGAACCCGATGAGCACGGCGCTTCCAACGAGCTGGATCACATTTTGATTGCGCTCGATAAACTCCTGTATAAACGAAAGCCCGAAACCGGTGAGCAGACAATAGAAAAGATCGGAAATAGAGGCGCCCACCCCGGTGTAGAAACCGGGACGTCTGCCTTTGTCAAGAGTGCGCTGGATGCATAGGATCCCCACCGGACCCATAGGCGCGGAGATAAGGATTCCTATGGCGATTCCACGCCATATCATATAGAAGAGACTTTCAATAAAGTCCATATTTCAAGAAACTCTGTCGGCTATCGGGAGAGATGTTAATGCCGTTTCAGTTAGTTATAATAAAACCTCCGGTCCCGGAGGGGATGCAACGATATCGCTTGAGCCCGTATTTCTTACTCCCTGTTGCGGCAGGGCCTGACAGCGGGGAGCCTCCACCCATTGTGACATCGTAGTGAGATCCGCATTGCGGACAGACCGCTTCATAAAGGTCTCCCTCGATTTCCACCCTTACGTCTGATTTCCTTTCCACGGGGCATGCAAGGTCGTAGGCGAGGGGAGTGTCGGTGGTGGCTGTAAAAGGATCCATGCCGCTGATAAGGAGAACGCCTCCAAATCCTGTGGCGCTTGTCTGGGAATAGGGGAATCCGAGCGGTTCCCTTATGCCTTGTGAGAGTATAAACCTGCGGTTTGCACCGTAGCCGGCTACTCCATACGTGTTCCAGCTGCCGGCGTCAGAAAGCGCAATGTTGACGGGAGAAGCGGGAATCCTGTCGTTTTCCACACTGTCGCATCCTCCCGCTATGGCTGCTGTTCCGGCAATCAAAAGCAGGCTCAACCCTGTCTTCATGCGAATGGAATTGCCTTGAGCACCTGCCCGAACTGATCTGCCATCTTCTGGATGTGACCTCCCACCATAGGTTTCAGCATGGCGGGGATATCTATGTCGATGACAACTTTTGCTTTGGAAGTTGTCTCTGAGTCGGGAGAAATGTGCATGGCAAGAGACAGAGGCACAGGCGACCCCTCTCCTACAAGACGGATAAGCGACGGCTCCACTTTCTCTTTTACCCGGAATGTAAGAGCGCCTACCGGACCTCCCGGCACTGTTATAGCGTCGGGGGTGATGGTAATGCTGTTGAACATTTCCATCTTGTCTGCCGGAATCTTGTCGGCGGGAACTTTTTCGAGAAGAGAACGCAAGTTTTCAAGATTGGAGAGTTTTGAGAACACAGCCTCTGCCGGTGCCTGCAACAAAACGTCTTCACTGTTGTATGTAGCCATAGTCGTCGGTTATGGGTTTATTCTTTAAAATCGGGAGCCCAGTCGGCGGGATCCTCACGCCATTCGCGCAGGGTCTCGGCTTCGTCGGGGCTTATGTAGTTGATTTCCTCAGCCACTTCGAGCATCACCGGGTAGGTGCAAAGCGGGGCGAGAGTGATGTTGGCTTCGTGAAATCTCTTGACAGCCATCGGGAACTGATAGCTGAACAGGCATGTCATGCCTATGACATCACTTCCGTAGGTCTGAAGGATTTCAACAGTCTTCAACGAGCTGCCTCCGGTGGACACAAGATCTTCGATCACCACCACCTTTTTGCCCGGCAAAAGATTGCCTTCTATGAGATTTTCCAATCCATGGTCTTTAGGGGTGGCACGGACGTAGACGTAGGGTAGTCCAAGGGTGTCTGCCACGATGGCACCGATGGCTATCGCTCCGGTCGCAACTCCGGCTATAGCCTCGACATCCGGGAAATGCTCGAGTATAGTGCGCGCGAATTCCACCTTTATGAAGTTTCGAATGTCAGGATACGACAATATACGACGGTTGTCGTTGTAAATGGGAGAATTCCATCCTGAAGCCCATACAAAAGGATTTTGGGGCTGCAGCTTGATGGCGCTTATCTGAAGGAGTTTCTCGGCAAGAATTCTTTCCGGTTTTTTCATAATACAGTGCTATTTTTTAATTAAAAAGACCTGTAGATTCGATGAAAAGCTTTTTTTGCTTTCCACGAAAGTGCAAAGTTACACTTATCTACAAAAACATCCAAATATTAAACATTAAATCGGACATAAAAAGCGCAGCCGAAATGCAAAAATGTGTTAATTTAGAAAGTGACACCTAATGTGAAGACTGAGATTCTTGCTGAGGGAACGGCGGCGACAATGGCGGAGGCGGCGGATATGAGGGTTGAGCCGGTGGTACAGACATCGTCTATCAGCAGGATCCCCTTCCCGTCAAGGTCTTGGGGGCGGGGCACGGCAAAAATTCCTGATGTGTTTTCAAGGCGTTGCTGCTGTGTCATTGATGTCTGTGTCTTGTGGGAGCGGGTCGCCTTGAGGTTGAATGAGACGGGTATGCCGGTGGCTTTACTTATGCCGTTTGCAATATGGTGGGTCTGGTTGTAACCTCTTCGTGCCTGTTTTAGAAAATGCATCGGTACAGGCAAAATGATATCTATGTCGGAGAAATAACCTGAGGGAAACAGTTCCTCGCCGGCTATTCTCCCCAGCATATCCCCTATGCCCGGGAAATGGCGGTATTTCATGTCTTGGATGAGGGTGGAGAGAGCGGAATCGCGGGTGTAAAAGAAATGTCCCGTAGCTCTTGTAAACGGGAATTTACCTGCAAGACGCTCTTCCATAGGATTCATTTCCCGCCGGTGAAAACCGGTTCTGGGTAAAGACGCAAGGCAATGGGAGCACGCGAATCTCTCATGAGGGGCGAGCTTGCAGTCGCAAATATGACATGTCGCCGGGAATGCGAAATTCAGTAGGTCTGTAAGCCAATGATTCATGGCTTTGAATCTTTAATGATCGTCCGTACCATTTCTGCTGCGAGATTCGATTCAAATCCACGCGATACGATGTGTCGGTAAAGCTTCATTCTGTTCTCACGTGCGTCTTCTCCGAATAGGTCCATGCCTCTTGCTTTTGCCACGGCAGTTCTGCGCAGAGCGTCCCTATAGTCAGATTCTTCGATATTCTCTATACCTTGGGAGATATCTTTTGAAGATAATCTTTTGGCAGCCAAGGCTGTCTGTATCTTATATTTGCCCCAGGCTGAAAACCGGCATTTGTCGCGTGCGAAGCTCCGCGCGAAACGTGCATTGTCGATAAATTTATGATTGGTAAGATATTCGATGATTTCGGCTGTCTGCGAAGATGTCATCCCCATTTTATATAATTTCTGGCGAATGTCGGCTTCGCATTGTTCTGAACGGGCGCAGAGATCAGCCATGCGTATGCGTGCGGCGTCGGGGGTGACAGCTTCTTTATCCTTCATTGTGATATGCTTTTATAAACCGTTGCTTGCCGAATGAGTCACGAATGACTTCTGCGTTGTCAAATCCTTCAGATGTCAGATAGCTGCTCAGCTCTTCAGCGTGTCGCGGGTTTATTTCGAAATACAATATACCATGGGCAGCCAATGAATCTTTTGCAATCTGTGCGATCCTTTTATAGAATACGAGGGGATTATCGTCGGGAACAAAGAGCGCCGAAGCGGGTTCGTAGTCAAGCACATTCCGCTCCATGGCATTCTTCTCGCTTTCATCGATATACGGCGGATTGCTGACTATGATGTCGTATTTGTTGTCAGGTTCCCATTTGAATATATCGGCATGAATGAATTTGATGTCGGTTTTTAGGTTTCGGGCGTTTTCTTCAGCCACTTTCAGGGCTTTCTCGGAGACGTCGAGTGCGGAAACATGTGGAAATTTCAGAGTACGGGCAAGCGCTATAGCTATGCATCCGGAGCCAGTGGCGATGTCGAGAATCCGCAGGTCTTCTGCGTCGCTGTTCTCGGTAGATATAATGTCGACCAGTTCGTCGGTTTCAGGGCGTGGAATAAGGACATCAGGCGTAACTTTGAATATCAGACCGTTGAAGCGGGCTTCCCCGGTGATGTATTGGATAGGCTCGTGATTAAGAAGGCGTGAGAGTATTTTGTCGATTTCAGATTTCATGAAAGGTGACAGCTCGTCTGATTCATGAATGAGAATATCGACAGTGTCCCATCCTTTGAGGTAATGGAACATGATCCTTATGATGGCTTGTGTCTCGCCGACGCCGTAGATTGGGCGCAGAGTGTCACGCAATTTCTTTAGAGTCTCACGCATATGTTATATTCGTTGTTTGTCCGTTGTCCGTTGTCCGTTGTCCGTTTTCCGTTTGTCCGTTTCCCGTTGTCCGTTTCCCGTTGTCCGTTTCCCGTTTTCCGTTTCCCGTTGTCCGTTTCCCGTTTTCCGTTTGTCCGTTGTCCGATTATCAATTATTCATTATCAATTATCAATTGAATATCGTCGTCCTCGTCCCGTTTTCCGATTATCAATTATTCATTATCAATTATCAATTGAATATTGTCGTGTGATCGTCACAAAGTGACGGAGTTCCACGATATTATCCACCGACCAAAGATCAACGACCAAAGACCATCAATCAACGATCCCGGACAAAATTAATATTTAAAGAAGAAAATAACAAGAAAAATTTGGAAAATAAAAAAAATGGTTGTAATTTTGCACTCGCAAATGCGGGGTCCTATAGCTCAGTTGGTCAGAGCACCTGACTCATAATCAGGGAGTCCTTGG
>CAJTZQ010000030.1:25975-45450 GCA_910583795.1 uncultured Muribaculaceae bacterium | reverse complement strand
GGGTTTGTTATGCCCTATAACATTTTTTCAAAATCAAATTTAAACAGTTTCTAAAATATAGTTTAAAATATAGTCTGATATCATTACTCATTCCCAAGACCCGGAGCCATATAAACTCCGGGTCTTTTTCAGCTACATTCAACTATATCCATTTCAATTATGCAAATCGCATTATGTAAATTACATTATGTAAATTACATTATGTTGATCACATTATGCAAATAGCATTATGTTATTTGCATAATTGAAAAGAATGCGCTATTTTTGTAAAAAATTAGTATATGGATAAACCTCGCAACCCCTTCATATTGGGTCACAGAATAAATAGACCGTATTTTTGTGATCGTGTCCTCGAGCAGGAAAAACTCACATCTGCTGTGACGAATGGTAGAAATGTAGTGTTGATTTCCCCAAGACGCATGGGGAAAACGTCATTGGTGCACGTTTCTTTCCAAGATTCAAAGGAGATTGAGGATGAATTTCTTACATTTTTCTTTGACATCTTGCAGACCAATTCTTTGGGCGAATTTACTTATTTATTGGGCAAGGCAATATTTGATAAGTTGTTGTCAAAAAATATAATAAGGGTAAGGGGATTTTTGTCTGCATTAAAATCTCTAAAAGGAACTTTTGGTTTTGACCCTATGAGCGGTACGCCGACATTTGACATACAATTGGGCGATATAAAGCATCCGGAATATACCCTCGAGGAGATTTTTAATTTCGTGGAACAGTGTGGTAGACAGGTAATCATAGTGATTGATGAGTTCCAACAGATTACGAAATACCCTGAAAAGAATACTGAGGCGTTACTTCGGAGCCATATACAGCGAATGAGTAATACATCATTCGTTTTTGCCGGCAGTGAGCGTAGCATTCTTCAAGAGATGTTTGTGTCTTCGAAGCGCCCTTTCTATAACAGTTCAGAGATAATGTATCTGGGACCTATTGATGAAGATATATATGTCGGGTTTGTAAAAGATCTTTTCCTTGATTATGGTAAAGAAATTGAAGATGAACCTATACGTTGGGCATTCAGATTATTTGATGGCAATACATTTTATATGCAACGGACTATGAACGGAGCTTTTGCTGAAACTGCAATAGGATCTGTTTGCGGGCAGGATATTGTACGGCGTTCAGTTTGTGATATGTTGGCATCAAATGAAGTTATTTATCGTGAGATTTTATCGAACGTCAGTGTAAGTCAGAAAGCAACATTATATGCTGTGGCGAAGGAAAGGGTGGTTGCAAATCCCATGAGTGGGTCGTTTATAAAAAAGTACGCTCTGCCGTCATCGAGTTCCGTACAGAGCGCACTTTTAAAATTAACCAACTCGGGTCTTCTCCACAAATCGCCTGAAGGTTACACCCTTTCAGATCCCCTGATGCGAATCTTCATCAACGATTTATATTCCACCCCCGAAATCTGATTATGCAATTATTAAATGGTTAATAAGTGTATATTAATTTGCAACGTATTGAATATTAACGGTTATAATGTAATGCGATGCATATTGGCTTGATTTATTATTTTTGCACTATGAATCACATCTCCTGATCGATTCGACAGGAGGAGAAGTAGGTTGTGATTTGCTTAGAATTTATTATTTTTGCACTATGAATCACATCCGGCGAAGTCGTTGTACCACTCTTTCAGCAGTTGTGATTTGCTTAGAATTTATTATTTTTGCACTATGAATCACATCTCTGGGTGTATACACCATTTATTTGACTTAGTTGTGATTTTCTTAGAATTTATTATTTTTGCACTATGAATCACATCCGGGGACGGTAAATAAAGCAAAACGCAACGGTTGTGATTTGCTTAGAATTTATTATTTTTGCACTATGAATCACATCCTGAAGTCAAAATATCGGGAAATAATTTTCGTTGTGATTTGCTTAGAATTTATTATTTTTGCACTATGAATCACATCATAAACACCGCTCACGGTGTCGGCAATCGAGTTGTGATTTGCTTAGAATTTATTATTTTTGCACTATGAATCACATCCTTCGACCTTACTTCATGTAACCTTTCGGCGTTGTGATTTGCTTAGAATTTATTATTTTTGCACTATGAATCACATCATGTTGGAGTCCATACCACCAAGGACGGCGTTGTGATTTGCTTAGAATTTATTATTTTTGCACTATGAATCACATCACACTCTCATTCCTCCGCAAGCACAAGAAGGTTGTGATTTGCTTAGAATTTATTATTTTTGCACTATGAATCACATCGATGCGCTCGTACCTTCGCAACTATGGCTAGTTGTGATTTGCTTAGAATTTATTATTTTTGCACTATGAATCACATCGAGATTGCCGAGGGCAATGACGATTTCATTGTTGTGATTTGCTTAGAATTTATTATTTTTGCACTATGAATCACATCGACCTTGCATCTCAATTCTCTCGCTCGATAGTTGTGATTTGCTTAGAATTTATTATTTTTGCACTATGAATCACATCATTCCTTACGATACACTGAAGATTGACCTTGTTGTGATTTGCTTAGAATTTATTATTTTTGCACTATGAATCACATCTCAGAAAGGAGAATAAGATATGATACATATAGTTGTGATTTGCTTAGAATTTATTATTTTTGCACTATGAATCACATCGGGCAAAATAAGATAGTAGTCAAGCTATTTGTTGTGATTTGCTTAGAATTTATTATTTTTGCACTATGAATCACATCCGAGTATCTTGAAAGAGTGCAAAATATCCTGTTGTGATTTGCTTAGAATTTATTATTTTTGCACTATGAATCACATCGGAATCAATGATGCGTTGAATCTCTCGGTTGTTGTGATTTGCTTAGAATTTATTATTTTTGCACTATGAATCACATCTGACCCGCTACAAGTACACCGGGGCAGATTAGTTGTGATTTGCTTAGAATTTATTATTTTTGCACTATGAATCACATCTGGAAAAAGAGCTGAACGACTTGAAAGCTGTTGTGATTTGCTTAGAATTTATTATTTTTGCACTATGAATCACATCATAGCCAACGTCAGCAACTCGGACGGTTTGTTGTGATTTGCTTAGAATTTATTATTTTTGCACTATGAATCACATCACAATTGATGTATTTGATTGATACATATTGGTTTGTATGGATTTATAGAAATAAAAAAGACCGAAAAATCGGTCTTTTTTTTATTTCACACATCTATTTAAAATAATTCAAGTTGTATTGCATCAGGTATCTTTTTCGATTTACATTTACCTTCAAATGTCATGATTTCCTGAAACTGACGTTCCGTGATTGTAATTATGCAAACTTTCCCTTCCTCTGGTATACAATTTTTAATTCTATCAATATGGACTTTCGTATTTTCTCTTGAGGCACAGTTCCTGACATATATAGAAAACTGAAACATTGTAAAACCATCCTTCAACAGATATTTCCGAAAATCAGATGCATCCTTACGTTGTCTTTTAGTCTCTGTAGGAAGATCAAACATTACCAGTATCCACATAAGTTGATAAGAGCTAACCCGTTTATATGAGATATTATCCACCATACCCCCTACTCTATTTCAGGATATGATATTCTTCGTATCTCTCCCAAATAGCATTTCGACAATGAAGCCGTTGTCATGGAAGCTGCCACAAGAAGCGGACGTTTTAATTTTTGCATCTTTACGTCTATAGCCGGGAGAGTCAGCAATATCTGTTTTGTCTCCTTTGATATTTTTGCAGGTAACTTCCTGCTTCTTATAATATCAATAACCATCATATCGACATAAGGGCGGAAAGGTTCCATTATATCATCAGCTAAACAATATGCATTATAACGATTACAATGATGTATTCCCAACGTAGGCAACAAACCACTACCGACAAGACTCCTGGCAACAATTGCTCTCAGTATCGCATATCCATAATTAAGAAGCGCATTCACACCATCTTCGTCCGGATCTCTTCTGAAATCCGGATATTCAGGAAATATATTTTTCCAATAATAAGCTGCCGCCCTCCCCTCCAGATTATCAGAATCTCCACTTTTTACATTATTTGCCCATGAGAGCATATTCCCCACTTCACAACCGCATGTTTTATTCAATACGATAGCTTGATTTCTGATTTTCATACTCACAGTCTGTTGCCATAACTGTTTTTTAAGCGGGAGAGAAGAATTTATCTGGGAAGAAAATCTTTCAGATTGCAAAGTATTACCTTCTAATGGCAGCAAAAGACCGGAAGGCATGTGTTTACGGTCACAGAAAATCAACGCCACATTGTTTTCCATAAGTTTTGTAATTAAAGCCGAGGTAAGCGATACCTGCTCACTCTCCACAATAATCACACCTATATCTTCTATCGGACGTGAAAATTCTTCCTCTTTACCTGAATAAGGATCAAACCGCTTAATCCTTAATTGGTCAAGTCTACAAGACAGAATACATCTGTTGCTAAAACATATGGTCTTTTTAATCATCTACTGATATTATATTTCCAAGAATATCTATTTTCACTTTATGAGGATTCATAGCTTCTAAAGCTTTCGTAGAGGTCAATAAGTAATATAATTTCATTTTATTACCTTCTTCTGAAACCTCTACATTCGTATCCGTATGAAAACGAAAAGCATATTCTCTAGAACTTAATTTCCAAACCCGATACAAATGCCTGTTCAAGGTGGACATATCTTTAATGTTTATAGCATCTATCCATTCATCATCCGACATTCCAAGAACAACCATCTCATTCCTTTGAAGAGACATAACAAATTTGCTCCCTTCCGGTGGCAATCCTGCAGCAAGTTCATCAATATCTTTTTGATCTTTCAATGCCATAAGTTTGTCCCACGCCTTATCCGGATCTGTTACAATCAATGGCAAACCAAACCGTTTCCGTTTCACACATTCCCAAAGACTTACCACTATCGGCAGATCTTTCCCTTCCGATGTCTTGTAAAATGCGACGTGATGATTGTTTCGCGTTTGTGAAAATCCAATATTTTTATCATTCTCATCTTTCCTAACAGCAGCAAGAGTGTCAGGCTGAATTCCGGTGAAACATCTCACCGTCTTTATCTCCATAGTCTGATCAAGATCAGAGTAAAGAGGTTCTGTTTTTAAACTTCTCTCGAACTCCTTGTCGTTAGCCACGGTCTTAAACCGTTCTCCAATGATTTCTCGTATGCGAGGATCGATGATACTTTTTAGATCCTTTTTACGCATCGCCTCTATAGGATATTTCACAACAATTTCTTTTCTGAAACATCCCACCTCAGTAATCTCTTTACCATGTATTACGATTGGATTCTTCTTAATCATCTTAACCGTTTTAGTCACATCGTTTCCATTGCTTTCCAATGCACCTTGAAGAAGATCTCTCACCTGCTTTTCGGAAATAAGATCCAAATTTTGGAGTGCGAATTTCAGAGTTTTCTTTCCGTCATATATATTGATGCATCCATAAACAGTTTCTTTATGAAGTGCAGCTCTCGGAACCGAAACACCTGTCTGTACACAAATTCGCTTTCCACCTCTTTTTGTGTATCTTTTCCCAGGGGTAGAAACTTTCTTACCTGCCTTAAATGATATAGAAATTTCATCCACTTTATCCTTTACCAAAGAATATGGGAAATGAGGTTGCTTTGCCGCCCATTTGTCAAGACCAACTCTCTCGACATCTTTTTTCGGAGTCTCTAATGATTTTGCATTCAGACTATTCAATCTTTGCACATATCCTTGCCTGGTCAACGCCACAACAAGTGCATCAATTGCATGATGACGGTGATCTTTACGTTTTGACCATTCCTTAATCCTGATAGTTTCATGTTGCTGTCCGTGATGCTCGTATTTGACACTCTCAGTCAGACCAGCTTTCTCATATTTTGATAAATTAAGATCTTGAAGAATGGTGTCATATCCCCATACATGACGAAAGAAATCTGTAACCGAACCGGATGAAGCATACACATTACGTATGGACTGACGAAGAATCTCCATTGCTTTTTTAGATATATATTGAGTCTCTCGTAAATCCCGTTCAATAAAATCTTCAGGTATCTCTTCAGCTGACATAAACAATCTGTCTCTTTTTCCCTTGGATATACTTCCATCTTTATATAGAGTTTCAACCCTTTCACAATAAGAGGAAAACTCTTGCTCAGAGCGACCCTTCATAAAATCGTATGCAGTATTGCCTCCCTTGGATGCATTACATTCCCGACAAGAGCACACTTTATTGGAAAAACTGTCGTCAAACAATCTTGATCTTGGAATGATATGCTCTATATCATAACCATGACCTTCTATGAATTGATAAGGAGAAACCTGGGTGCCACAATATATACACTTATATCCCGACTCCTTGAGCATCCGCATTTTCTGTATACGGCGCTTGGTAGGAAGAATATTGAGCTGGCTTATCTCTCCCGCCAGTTTTTTATTATCATCCTCGCGCGCCCTAAGTGCGTTACTTGTTTTTTCACGCTGTTCCTTATTTTGCTTCAATTCACGGGCAAGCTCAACACGTACCTCTTCAATTTCTCCATATCTATCAATCAAAGAGTTTACCAGATTTACCATTTGATTGAGAACCTTTTCAACTATAGGCTGGCGCAATTCCCCTTTTAAAATAGGTATAAGCCTGTTCGAGAGTTCCCTTGTAGAGTTTTCTTCCTTTGTTAGAGAATTACTGTGATTGATATTTACCCTTTCACAAGCTTCACTATACATGTACCCCTTAATCAACCAAGGGAGTAATTTTCTCATGAATTTAGCAGATTTGTTAGCATAGCCTGATTTAACAAAATCAAGCGCATACAATCGTTCAAGAACTGCATCATCCATGATTCCAAATTTTTCACGCAAAGTATGAAAAAGCTCTTCCTTATCATCTATGGAATATAAAGTATGCCATAACATATAGAGAGGTTCTTTCTGATAATCAGGAGAAATTTCTTCCGTAACTTCCCCTGTTTTAAAATCAACCTTGCCTTCAGTTATAAGATCAAAACGCAATAAAGACTCGTATCTCTCAAAGTTGCCAAATGCATTTACAATCTCCATTTTTGTGGTATTGCCTTGAATCCCTTTCCCCAATGCTTTGTCGCTTTTAAATCCATCTGATTTTTTCAATCCCAATAATTTCAAAAGGTCAGATTCAGACATTTTTTCATGAGTGTCAAGGAATTCAAATATCCTATTTCTTTCCTCGTCTGTAAACTGATATTTATATGCATGTTTACGGGCATCTTGAGAAAGAGAGCCTTTTGCATGTGTTGAAAATAAATTGTCTAAATTCTTTTCATTCTTATTTCTTTGATTGATCAATGTAATATTATTGATAGCCTCATAAATTTTACAAACTTGGGAAAGCGGTGAAGTACGCGGACTAACTTTAGGTCCACTGTCAACCAATATTCCCTGACTGTTTTTAAATTGCTTTCTTTCGAAATCGCAATATGAAACAAGGTTTTTACATGACTTTAATGGTCGTTGATAAAATATTATATGTTTTATTTCGGCAACTACGTCATCTGTCAGGATATCCGGATAATGAGTTTGCTGGGCAGACAGTATCTGATCAACCTCTTCCTCGTAGGCTTTTCTTGGGAAAACTTTTTCTTTAATGCGGTAAGTATAATGTTTTTTACCAGATTGAGATATTTTTTCAGATTTTTCCAATTCTGAATAAAAATATTCCCCTACAGTTATTCCCAGGCCTTTAATCTCGTTATATCTATCGTTTACCTTTTGTACATACTCAGTTTGTTTTGAGTCTCCAATGTCTGATTTAGCATGTTTATAACCTCTCCTCTGATTAATATGCAATAATACGTAGGCAATCTCATTTAAGCTCAGTGTAACATCTTTATTCGCGGCAGATGCTCTCATGCCCCATATATCCAGTGGATTTTTATTAGAGGTATAATCACATCCTTCTGTCAAGATACGAGCTTCTTGTAAAAATTTTTTCAATTGATCTCTTCTCAGCTGCCATCTGTCTATTTGACGACGTAATTGACGGTATGCAGTACGTATGCTGCAAGATGTCTCACCTTTCCCTTTAGAAAATTCTGTAGCTATCTTGTCTGATTCAAATGGAATAATTCTGCTTCCCATTCCGAGTATTCCTATCGGATTATTTTCATTATCAATCTCTATTAAGCACCAACCGATGGAAGCCACACCAAGATCCAAACCGAGTATTTTCATAATGCAGATTATTTTTATTTAAAAGAATTTATTGCCTTAAAGCATATATATATGATTATTGCTCCAAAGGTAAAGAATATCAATTGATTTGCCAAATATTTTACAGAATAATTCTCAAACAATTTGGATTTTTATGTATTTATTATTAACTTAGCAGCGCAAAAATAATTCTATGCAAATCACAATAAGGATTATTCCGTTGTGAAAACATTTGAAGAGGGAGAACCGAAAGGTTTTCTCTCTTGTCTTTTTAAGGGATTTTAATTAGAGTAGATGATTAACGTCTTAATGTTGTTGGAATTAAGTTGTCAATTCTTCTGTGGAAATTTTGAAGAGTCTATGCTATTATCGCGACTTGAAGTATTCTTTAAGACTTGCTTTAGCAACATTAAGAAGATGAAGTTTAGTTTTAGTAGACGTATATGCAGCGGCACAACCTTCAATGATATTCTGGTTACCGCTTCTTGCAGCCTGAATCATCTGATCTACATCCGATCTCCTCTGGCCATATAATGAGTGGCAAATAATATGTTATCTGAAAAATCGAGTCAGCTTTTTGATAGCTTAAGAGTTTTTAGGGTCATCTCCACTTGGAATAAGGGAATCTGGATTACTCATGGCAGGATTTGGTTTAAGGTGGATAAAGTGATTAATGTGGATAAGGTGGTTAAAGGTGTTAGGGAAGAATTGTCGTTCTCCACTTTAATCACCTTAACCACCTTATCATTCTTTATTGAATCTCTTTAATTGATTTTAAATTCGGAATTATTTTGGCTTGGATTCGCAGTAGACGCAGCGGTAGTCGCCGGAATGGTCGTGTGCGGGACGGAAGAGACTGTCAACACCGACTTCCATGTTGGAAATGCAGCGTTTGTTGCGGCAGATGTATTTGTTGCGGACTGCATCGGCAGGAACTAATTCAGTCGTCTTATTCGGATCTTTTGCCCATTCGAGGAGTTTGACGATGAGTGCCATGCGTACAAACTTACCGTTCTCAACCTGACGGAAATATGCTGCACGCGGATCAGAGTCTACATCCGTGCTGATCTCGTTGACACGAGGAAGCGGATGAAGAATGCGCATCTCGGGGCGTGCATCTTTCAATTTCTCTGCATCGAGGACAAAGAAGTCTTTTACACGGTCGTATTCGTCTTCATCGAAGAAACGCTCTTTTTGAACGCGGGTCATGTAAAGAACGTCGAGTTCTCCCATAACTTCTTCCATAGTGTCTACCTCTTTGTAAGGTACTCCGTTCATCTCGCACACTTCCTGTTTCATATAGTCGGGAAGACGAAGCTGTTCCGGAGCGATGAGGACAACCTTCACACCTTCATAGCGAGAAAGAGCCTTTATGAGAGAGTGGACCGTACGACCGAATTTAAGGTCGCCGCAGAAACCGATTGTGATATTGTCAAAGCGTCCGATCTCGCGTTTGATGGTGAGGAGGTCGGTTAGTGTCTGGGTGGGATGGCTGTGACTTCCGTCACCGGCATTGATCACCGGAATCCTGGAATTCATTGCTGAAACAGTTGCGGCACCTTCCTCAAAGTGACGCATGGCTATGATGTCGGCAAAACAGTTGATCACTTTCGTAGTGTCGGCACAAGTCTCACCTTTGCTTACAGACGTATTTTTTGCATCTGAGAACCCAAGCACGTTTCCTCCTAACTCCATCATGGCGGAAGTGAAGCTGAGTCTCGTGCGGGTGGAAGGCTCATAGAAGAGAGTGGCGAGTTTCTTACCCTTGCACACTTCTGAATATTTCTCCCTGTTGTCGATTATGTCGAGCGCGAGGTCGATGATTTCTTCAAGCTCTTGCTTGGAGAGATCGGTGGGGTCGATAAGATGCTTCATTGTTTAGATATTAATGATTTATGCCATCCAGGATTCGTCGGAAGGATTAGCCATGAATTTTTTCAAGCGAACTTCCTCTTCAGGCGTGATGTATTTCTCTTCTACGGCCACTTCACAAAGAGTGTTGAAATTAGATAGCGAATAATTGGTCACGTTCGCAGCTGCAAGACGGTCGAGGCCTTTCTGCATTCCATAAGTGAATATGCTCACAACACCGAGAACGTCAGCTCCTGCCTCACGAAGAGCTTCAACAACTTCGATACAGCTGCCGGCAGTAGATATGAGGTCTTCAATGACAACTACTTTCTGTCCGGGTTCGAGCTTGCCCTCGATACGGTTGCCACGACCATGGTCTTTGTTGCCACCGCGGACATATCCCATGGGTTTGTCAAGAATCCAGGCTGCGATGGCTGCGTGTGCGATACCGGCAGTGCTTGTGCCCATGAGCACTTCAGCTTCGGGGAATTTTTCCTGTACAGTTTTTGCAATAGCCTCTTCAACCACCTTACGAGCTTTTGGAGCGGTGAGGATAAGACGATTGTCGCAGTAGATAGGGCTTTTTATACCGCTTGCCCAAGTAAACGGCTTTGCGGGGCTGAGAAATACAGCCTTGATGCCGAGAAGTTCGGCTGCTACTTTTTTTGCAGTTTCCATGTTTTGAGTTTTGAGATGTGAGGTTTTTGGGGGGAGGGTTTAGGGTTTAGGGTTGAGGGTTTTATGTTTTATGTTGTAGGTTGTAGGTTGTCAGACTCCTCTTAAACTATAAACCATAAACTTTCAATCATAAACTATTATTCCGGATCAGAGCGCGAGGAAATCTTTCACGCAGCGTTTGTAGGCTGCAACAGGATCTTCCGCAGCCGTGATAGGACGGCCTACAACGATATAGTCAGATCCGATTTCACGGGCTTTCGCAGGGTCGGTGATGCGGACCTGGTCATCTGCCTTGGAATCGGCAAAACGGATGCCCGGAGTGATTGTCATAAATTCGTTGCCGCATGCCTCTTTCACGAGACTTGCCTCAAGAGGTGAGCAAACCACGCCGTCAAGACCGGCTTCCTTAGCATTACGGGCATATTTGGCAATCGTGTCGTTGATTGATGCGTCGATCAAAAGCTGCTCACGCATAGCCTTTTCAGAGGTGGAAGTGAGCTGTGTTACAGCAATGAGAAGCGGACGTGTGCCATCTTCACGTGTAAGTCCTTCAAGAGCGGCGCGCATCATCTCGACAGTGCCGGCTGCATGCACATTGACCATGTCTACATCAAGATTTGAAAGCACCTTCATTGCTTTCTTCACAGTGTTTGGTATGTCATGAAGCTTGAGGTCGAGGAAAATTTTGAAACCACGCTTTTTGAGTTCTTTCACGATTTCAGGACCGGCAGCATAATATAGCTCCATACCGATCTTCAAGAAAGGTTTACGCTCCTCGTCTTTGAATTTGTCGAGGAAAGCAAGACAGGCGTCGGCAGAGCCGAAATCGCATGCGATTATAACGTCTTTTGCATTCATATATGTTGTTAGTTGTTAGTTTTAAGTTTTGAGTTGTGAGAAGATGTCTCTGCTATTAAGAACTTAAATTGTCAGACTATGCCGATGATTTCGGAGAGGGAATCTATTCCGAGACGCTCCATCTCTTTGGGAAGGTTCTCCACTATTTCTTTGCAGGCGTATGGGTTTACGAGGTTGGCTGCACCGACTTCCACTGCCGTTGCTCCAGCCATCATCATCTCTATCACATCCGCTGCAGTGGATACGCCTCCGCATCCTATTACCGGCACACCGCATGAGTGGGCTACCTGATTTACCATCCTTACGGCTACCGGGAACACTGCCGGACCGGAGAATCCTCCCATCCGGTTGGCAATCACCGGACGACGTGTCTTTATGTCGATACGCATTCCGAGAAGTGTGTTGATGAGGCATAGCCCGTCAGCACCCGCCTCGACCGCGGATTTGCCGATAGAAACAATATCTGTCACATTGGGAGTGAGCTTTACATAAAGAGGCTTGGTGATTACCTTCTTTACTTCCTTGACCACCTCTGCAACAGAATTGCAACAGGTGCCGAAACTCATACCTCCTCCATGCACATTGGGGCAGCTGACATTCAGTTCAATGATAGCAACCTGTTTTTCTTTATCGATTTTTTCACAGCATTCCACATATTCGTCAATAGAGAAGCCACTTATATTCGCAATAATCGGTTGATGAAAAACTTCGCGCATTTTAGGCAGTTCTTCTGCAATCACAGTATCAATGCCGGGATTTTGAAGACCTACTGAATTTATCAGACCCGAGCTGCATTCAGCCACACGTGGAAGAGGATTACCGAAACGGGAATCACGGGTTGTACCTTTAAATGATATGGAACCAAGAATGTCGATATCATAAAACTCTGCCATCCCATATCCGAACCCGAAACACCCTGATGCCGGCACGACCGGATTCTGAAGCGTCACTCCACTGAGAGAGACTGAAAGATTGCGTGATGAATTGGTTATTTCCATATCAGTTCCTCCTTTCTGAATATAGGACCGTCTTTGCAAATCCTCTTAGAACCGTCGCGGGTCTCAACGCTGCAGCACATGCAAGCACCGAATCCACACCCCATACGGCTTTCTATACTTACTTCCCCGGGTATGTCAAGCCCGTTGCAAAGCGCCTTAAGCATGGGCATCGGACCACAGGCATGGAAATAATCCCCGTTGATATTCTTTTCCCGTATCACATCGGTCACAAATCCTTTTGTGCCGACAGAGCCGTCTACCGTAGCTATGTGAGCCTCGACTCCGATTTCTTCAAACCACTTGTCCATCCCGAAACTGTCAGCGGCTTTGTTATATCCGAGTATGGCAATTGGATTCTTGCCCAGACGCTTAAGGGCACGGGCAAGGTTTAGGAGCGGGGCGCATCCGATCCCTCCCCCGAGCAGAAGCGGACTTTCAGCTCCGGAGTCAAGAGAGAAACCATTCCCAAGGCCGTTGAGCATGTCGACATTGTCGCCTTGTTTCATTTCACTCATGGCTTTGGTGCCTTCTCCTATGACGTCATATAAAAGTACAACCTCGCCTCTCTCATGTGAATAATCGCATATCGAGATTGGACGGCGAAGGTATTTCCCTGGAATCGCTATGTTTACAAATTGTCCCGGTGCGGTAATCGCACTTGTGTCGCCACCGAGCGTCATCACCCAGGTCTTGTGGGTGAGACGACGGTTACTGATGATAGTGTAGTTGCCTTTTATTTCCATATTCTAAGGTTAATCTTCTGCATCGATGGTTGAGACCTTCATAGTGATGTCTTCAAGCACATCGAGTAGTACCGCCACAGTTTCGAGAGAAGTGAAAACCGTGATATTGTTGTCGACTGCAGCCCTGCGGATATAATATCCGTCGCGGTGGGAATGGTCGGCGCTTAATTCCATTGTGTTGATCACATAGTTCACGTGACCCTGACGCAATGAATCGACAATGTCAGAGCTTCCCTCGCTCAACTTGCGGAGCAAACGGGTGCGTATTCCGTGAGACCGCAAGAATTCCGCCGTGCCTCTTGTCGCTTCTATATTAAATCCGAGTTGATAGAAACGTCTGATCAACGGAAGGGCACGTTGCTTGTCGGAATCTCCGATAGTCACGAAGACAGTGCCGTAGTTTGCAACTGTCATACCTGAAGCCTGAAGCGATTTGTAAAGGGCACGCTTAAGCGACTTGTCGTATCCGATAGCTTCACCGGTAGACTTCATCTCAGGAGAGAGATATGAGTCCATGCCACGAAGTTTCGCAAACGAGAACGCGGGAGTCTTTACAAACCATCGTTTCTTTTCTTCCGGATACAGACGGTCGATGCCTTGTTCAGGCAAAGATTGTCCGAGCATCACCTGTGTGGCGATGTGTGCGAGAGGCACTCCGGTTGCCTTCGAAATGAAAGGTACTGTACGAGAAGAACGTGGATTTACCTCAATCACGTATACATCTTCTTTGCTATCTACGATAAATTGTATATTGTAGAGCCCTTTTATGCCGATTTCCTTGCCAAGACGGACTGTATAATCAAGAATTGTCTGTTTCGCTTTCTGGCTCACACTAAAAGTGGGGTAGACGCTGATCGAGTCACCGGAGTGTACACCGGTGTGTTCCACATGTTCCATGATTCCGGGCACAAATACATTCTCTCCGTCGCAGATGGCGTCGACTTCAAGTTCTTTGCCCATTATATATTTATCGACGAGCACAGGATGCTCGACATTGATTTCAACTGCAGTGTGGAGATAATGCCGAAGCTGCTCTTCATTGCTTACAATCTGCATTGCTCTTCCACCCAAAACATAGCTTGGACGCACGAGCACAGGGTAGCCGATTCTTTCAGCCGCTTTCACTCCGTCTTCAATGTGGGTTACTGCCACCCCTTCGGGTTGTGGAATCTGAAGTTTTTCCATGATTGCCTCGAAACATCCACGGTCTTCCGCATTTCGGATGGCATCTATATTTGTGCCGATGATCGGCGCCCCGAGAGCGGCAAGCGGTTCCGCAAGATTTATAGCGGTCTGACCTCCGAGCGATACAATCACACCGTCGGGTTTTTCAAGATCGAGCACGTTCATCACGTCTTCAACAGTGAGAGGCTCGAAATATAGCTTGTCGCCAGTAGTGTGGTCGGTTGATACAGTTTCAGGATTATTGTTTATGATAATCGCTTCATAACCTGCCTTGCGGATCGACCATATTGCATGGACTGTGGAATAATCGAATTCCACGCCCTGTCCGATCCTGATAGGCCCTGATCCGAGCACTACTATCTTTTTACGACCCGTAGGGATCGATTCATTTTCCCATTCGTAAGAAGAATAGAAATAATTGGTTTTCGCATGAAATTCTGCCCCGCAGGAATCAATCATTTTATAAACGGGACGTATACCATATTTTTTGCGAAGCAGGTATATTTCAGATTCGGTCTTATGCCACAGCTGACCGATAAATTTATCGCTAAAGCCCATCACCTTTGCATCACGCAAAACGGTTTCATCCATCGGATTTGCCTTGACCACTTTCTCGAAGTCGACTATGTTTTTGATTTTATCAAGGAAGAACATATCGATCTTGGTATGGTTGTAGATGATTCCTGCGTCTACGTCACGGCGTAAAAGCTCTGCAATAGCATAGATGCGGTCGTCGGTAGCCTTGCGTATATAGTCAAGCATCTCTTCAGTAGGCATATTGTCAAATTTTTTGTGATAGATATGACATACGCCTGTCTCGAGCGACCGCACAGCCTTCAGGAGCGATTCTTCCATAGTCCTGCCGATGCTCATGACCTCGCCTGTGGCTTTCATCTGTGTGCCAAGTTCATTGGAGGCATCAGTAAATTTATCAAACGGGAAACGGGCTATTTTTGAGACCACATAATCGATTGTCGGCTCGAAACTTGCAGGGACATGCCCGAGATTGATTTCGTCAAGGTGAAGGCCTACGGCTATTTTCGCACTTACGCGGGCAATCGGATATCCTGCAGCTTTTGATGCGAGTGCGGAAGAACGGGATACGCGAGGGTTTACTTCAATCAGATAATAGTCGAACGACAAGGGATCGAGTGCGAACTGCACGTTGCATCCTCCTTCAATTTTAAGGGCACGAATTAGTTTGAGAGCACTGTCGCGCAGCAATTGATACTCTTTGTTGGAAAGTGTCTGCGCGGGAGCCACAACAATCGAATCACCGGTATGCACCCCTACGGGGTCAAGGTTTTCCATGGAGCAGATGGCAATGACAGTGTCATTGGCGTCTCTCATCACTTCAAATTCAATTTCCTTGAATCCTTTGATACTTTTCTCAACGAGCACTTGATGCACCGGGGATAAGTCGAGCGCCGTGCGCATCAGTTCTCGAAGTTCCTCTTCATTATCGGCAAATCCACCCCCTGTGCCCCCAAGGGTAAATGCCGGACGGAGAATTACGGGATAACCGATTTTGTCGGCAATCTCCACGGCATGTTCTATACTGTTTGCCACGTCGCTTGGAAGCACCGGTTCGCCTATGCTCTCACAAAGTTCTTTGAAAAGTTCACGGTCTTCTGCACGTTCAATACTTTCAAAAGATGTGCCGAGGATCTCAACTCCACATTCTTCAAGTACTCCTTTTTTTGCCAACTGAACGGCGAGATTCAGACCGGTCTGACCTCCGAGTCCCGGCACGATTGCATCAGGTCGTTCGTAACGTACGATTTTAGCCACATATTCAAGAGTCAGCGGCTCCATGTAGACCTTATGGGCGATTTCGGGATCTGTCATTATTGTGGCAGGATTGGAGTTTACAAGAACCACTTCATATCCTTCTTCCTTGAGTGCGGTGCATGCTTGTGTGCCCGCATAATCAAATTCGGCAGCCTGTCCCACAACAATTGGACCGGAACCGATAACCATCACTTTCTTTATATCTTTACGTTTAGGCATTGTCTTTTCCCTTTTAAATAATTAATGTGTTATGACCCTTTAATCATTTCTTGACTTCCGGAATCATTTGAATAAACTTGTCGAAGAGATAAATAGTGTCTTGAGGACCGGGTGCGCTCTCAGGGTGGAACTGCACTGAAATCACCTTGTCTTCAAGACATTCGCAACCTTCAACCGTATTGTCAAGAAGGTTGACGTGTGTGATTGAGAGTGGTGTGTTTTTTACAGATTCCTTTTCTACCGCATAACCATGATTTTGGGAAGTGATAAGAACTTTACCGGTTTTTAATTCTTTGACGGGATGATTGCCTCCGCGGTGTCCCGGATTGATTATTCCAATTTTTGCACCATAAGCGAGAGCTATAAGCTGATGTCCAAGACAAATGCCAAACATCGGAACTTTGCCGCGAAGCTGCCTGATAGTCTCGACTACTTCCGGCACATCTTCCGGAGAACCGGGACCATTTGATATCAGCACGCCGTCAGGTTTGAATGCCATTATTTGTTCCGCGGTAGTGTTCCAAGGTACGACCGTCACGTTGCAATTATGGGCGTTAAGGCTTCTGACCATGTTATACTTCATTCCGCAATCAATCGCCACGATGTCATATTTATAGTTGGCGGTACGTGCGAACCAGCGTTTCTTACAGCTCACTTTGCTGACAAGATTTGTCGGTCTGTCAACCGATTTGATTTTTTTTACCGCTTCCTCGGTAGGAGTGTTGATGTCTGTTATGATTGCTCTCATTCCTTGGGCATCCCGAAGAATGCGAGTCAACATTCTTGTGTCGATGCCGCTGATGGCAGGAATGTCGTTTTCTTCAAGCACTTCCGCGAGTGTTTTTGTGTATCGGAAGTTTGAAGGTGAATCATTGTTTTCCTTCACAATCATGCCGCCGATCGAAGGGAATTTCGTTTCATAATCTTCGTCGGTTATGCCGTAATTTCCGATGAGAGGATATGTCATCACGATAATTTGATCGGCATATGAAGGGTCAGACAAAATCTCCTGATATCCAACCATGGAGGTGTTGAATACCAATTCTCCGACCCTTTCACAGTCAGACGCGAATCCAATTCCGGGAAATTCACGTCCGTCTTCGAGCACAAGTTTTTTTGTGTAAGGCTTCATCTTTTTAGCTTATATAATCTTTTAACTGTAGACGATTTATTTGTTTTGCGTTTTTTGAAGTCATTTAAACTTTTTTGAGGAGATTGATTTTCTTATGGCTTTTTTCCTTAAAAAGAAAAAAGTTTAAATGACTTCATAGCGTATTTCCGAATACAAGGAGGGTGTAATTAGAAAACCACTTTACCTTTATGAATCGTGGTTGCCACACATCCTTGCAACAGCATGCCTTCATAAGGAGTGGCTCTACCTTTTGTGTGGAATGTTTCCGGATTGACCACCCATTCGGTATTGGTGTCGAGGATGGTAAGGTCTGCCTGCATTCCAACTCTGATTCCATCGGTGGCCGGGAGACCGAGAATTCGGCGTGGGGTAATAGACATTATTTCTATGAGTCTCTCCAGAGGAATCAGCCCAGTTTTAACCATTGTGGTGTAGACTGCTGCGAAGGCTGTCTCAAGACCGACAACACCCATTGCACTTTTTTCGAGACCTTTCGCCTTCTCTTCAGCTGAATGTGGGGCATGATCAGTTGCGATAACATCGATAGTCCCATCTATTATGCCCCGGCGGAGTGCGTCACGGTCGGCTTTTGATCTGATTGGCGGATTCATTTTGAACCGTCCCTCTTCTTTCAGATCCTCGTCGCAGAATGTGAGGTAATGCGGACCTGTTTCACAAGTTACCAATACTCCACGGACTTTGGCATCGCGAATCAAATCAACACTTTCTTTAGTTGATATGTGGCATACATGCAAGCGGCAATGTGTCTCCTCTGCAAGACGTATGTCACGTTCAATTTCTTTCCATTCGGATTCTGAGCAAATCCCTCTATGTCCATGCAGGTGTGCATATTCGCCGTCATGTATATATCCTCGGTTAAGGAGAGCCTCGACTTCGCAATGCGCAGCAAGAATCTTACCGGTTGGCGCGATTCCTTTCATGGCTGCACGCATCACTTCTTCATCCTGCACTCCTGTGCCATCGTCTGAAAAGCCTGCCACCATTGGGGCGAGTGCTGCGTAATCCACAAGTTCGTGTCCCATGCGCAGCTTGGTTATTGTTGCGTATGGAATCACATTTACTTCAGCATCTCTATTGATAATACCGAGCTGCATACGGAGATTTTCAACTGAATCGGGAGCCGGGTTTAGATTTGGCATTGTGCAGACAGTTGTGAACCCTCCGGCTGCTGCAGCGCGGCTACCGTCTTTGATGGTTTCTTTATAAGAGTAACCCGGTTCACGGAAATGTACGTGCATGTCTACGAGTCCCGGTACGAGATATTTGCCTTCAGCATTTATACAATTTTTGAAATCAGATTCAGAAGATGCTAATTTCTCACCCAATTCAATTACTTTACCGTCGCTAATTGCAACGTGGGAGAGTTGGAACTTGCCGTTTATCCATACATTGGCATTTGTGATCAAGAGGGTGTCTTTAGAACTCATAGATTAATCTTTTTGTTGGCACTGAAAGAAAAAGTTGAAAAAACTCTAAAGTCCGGATATAAAAAAGGCAACTCACCAACGAGTTGCCTAAATATCTAAAAAAGGAAGTTGCCGGGAGGCAGATGCTTCCGTTTTGCATTGACTTCTGAGAGTGCATTACAAACGATTTTCGACTTTTTAATGATGCCGTCATTTCATTTATTTTGCGTGCAAAGTTAGCAAAAAATCCTGAAATACGCAATAATAATCTTGAATCTCTTGTAAATTTAACCAGTTCCTAAATATTGCTGCAAATTTTTTGAATTTCGGAGATTGTCATACCTGTAAATTTTGCAATATCTGATTCTGACATTCCATTATTCCGTAAGGTGATAACAATTTCAGCGCGACCTTCAGCAATA
>CAJTZQ010000030.1:0-25875 GCA_910583795.1 uncultured Muribaculaceae bacterium | reverse complement strand
CCTTGGGTGCGACCTTCAGCAATACCTTGGGTGCGACCTTCAGCAATACCTTGGGTGCGACCTTCAGCAATACCTTGGGCTCGACCTTCAGCAATACCTTGGGCTCGACCTTGGGTCTCGGCATAATTCATACGATTCTCGTAGTCTCTGAAGAATTTTAAATCGCGTTCATATTGTCTCCGCTCAGGAGCAGAGAGGTTTTCAACACGACTTACCTTTTCAAGTCGTTGAAAAGCTTTAGCTACAGTAAAAGGCATTGTGGTCATAGTATTCATATATTTAATGTTATACAACCATTTGTCGATATCAGTTTCACATTCTTCCGGAGTCTGCTTAGTGAAATTTGGAAGCTGTATATACGTCCAACACATGGATCGAGTTAATTGTTTGCCGGTTGATTTATTCCATATCAAACAGTCAACTATGGCAGATTCTCCGAGTTCGGGAAGTGAGAAATTCATCAGGAAGACTCCATATACCGGCATAAATGAAAAGTCCCATCGATCAGTTTTACCTTGCTCTGTAACGGCTCTGGAAGTATAATAGAGACTTCTATTGACAAAGAACGCTTGTTTCCCGTTTTGCATCTCCACAATGAAACGCTTGCCGCATTTTGTTTCGCAATGAATGTCATAAAGCAAAGTGCGTTCCTCTTCTCTTTCTTTAACCTTTTCTTTATCCAGATAATAGATATCAACAATGGGGTCATCTCCATTGCGTATGATTAAGGCGTTAAGAAAGTCGATAAGAACTTCCTTATGAGCCTCTCTCCCGAACAGGATCTTAAATCCCGGATCTGTTGTGGGATCTATATACGTGCCATTTGTAGAGAAATGATTTGGAGACATGTTTTTTCAATGCGTTGAATTATAATGCAAATATAATACTTTTTTTCATAATTAATAACATTTATGATAAAAAAGACCGGTAGGTTGGGTTTTATCAAAAAGAAATTTTAAATTTGCAGATGAAAACGACTTCATTCATGAAAATGATGGACAGGGATTCTTTGAATCTTTGTATGCGAAGATAATCATGAAAACTTAATTTTTTGCTTAACCAAATATGAAAAAATTAAAATTATTTTTATTGGGGGTGCTTGCAAGCCTGTTTGGCGTGCAGCATGTCTATGGATTGACCGGTGATCCACGGGAATTGACAATCTATCAGGTTATGGTCGCGTCATTTCAACATGATCCTAAGGGTGCGACAGGTTACACCGCAATGTGGGGTCCTGATAATGCAATGAAAAACGGAAATCTCCGGGGCATTATAAATTCACTTGACCATATCAAAGATATGGGTGCGAACGCAATCTGGATGACTCCTATTTTCGATAGCTCTATTGCTTCGGGCGGAGAAAAACTTCAGTCAACAGGTTATTTTACTAATAATTTCTTTGCTATTGATCCGCATTTCGGCACGGAAGAGGATCTCAAGGAGCTGGTCGATGAAGCTCACAAAAGAGGTATCTATGTCATCCTCGATGGAGTGTTCGGGCATCATGGAGGTGTCACGGAGCCGTCTCCATCCGGATATAAACTTGATGTGACTGTCACTGAATGCGACAGAGGTCCTGAGGGTGGCACAGGTAATATTTCTTATCCCGGGTCACTTGATTATATTAAGGAAGTTGCCACTTATTGGATTGACAAATTCGATATAGATGGCTGGCGTCTTGATCAGGCATATCAGGCTACACAAGGGGGACATAATTATTGGAATGAAATCAGAGGTGCCGTAGAAGAGCTTACCGCGAAGCGTAAGGCGCGTGGAGAGAAATGGGGAACACTCGGATATATGGTCGGAGAAGACTGGGGAACTGCTGAAGTCATCAATAAAGGAGTGTATCGTGACGGAGGTCTTTTAAGTGCTTTCGATTTCGACGGAAAGGATCTTATAAGTGGAGCCATGCAGGAAACTTCTTCCGAAGGTTTGGAGAACGGGTGGATTGACGTAATGACCGTGTTGTCTGCTCCGACAGTTCGCGGATATTTGAATGATGAGGTAATGCCAAATCTTTTCCTTTCAAACCATGACGGTTATAGACTTGCCGATCATTTTGATCCTGCCGATCCTTACTATTATGAAAAGATGATGACCAGAAATGCTATACTTGCAGCATATTCGGGTCCGGTGACGCTTTATTATGGTGATGAATTTGCAGGCAATACCCGCGATGCCATAGGTGCTCAGAAAGATAACATTGCACGCACCACAGGTCATCTCACCCCACGGAATGAAGGGGAGCGACGTCTTGCAGGCTATATTTCAAATGCAATGAGGTTCCGCTCCAAGAATCCAGCCATGTGGAGGGGTGAATCAAAATTCGATCAAATCAAGACAAAAGATGGAGTAAACGTGTTGGTGGTCACCAAACAGGATCCTGAAAGTTCAAATAAAGTGGCAGTCATTTTCAGCGATGTTGATGCGGAAGTTCCTGTTGATGGAGTTTCCCGTCCGGTTTCCGTCAAGGCATGGATGCCTGTTTTTGTTCAGTTGAAATAATTGCTAATTGTAGCAATCATTTGATAACAATAATGGAGTGTGAATCTAAATTTAGATTCACACTCCGTTATTGTTTTATAGGTTGGATCAGGCGTTTTTGATATAGTTTACTATCCAGGCGCCTACTTCTTTTGTGCCGTAGTGTGCACCACCTTCAACCTGGATTTCAGGTGTGCGAACGTTGGCATCAAGAGAAGCGTTGACAGCCTTGCGGATCAACTTGCCCTCTTCCATGAGGTTGAAATATTCGAGAAGCATAGCCACGGACAATATCTGAGCCAAAGGATTAGCGATGTTGAGACCTTTAGCTTGAGGCCAAGAACCGTGGATAGGCTCGAATACCGGTGTGTGTTCACCAGTAGATGCAGAGGGGAGAAGACCCATAGACCCGGTGATGCATGAACCCTCGTCGGTAAGTATGTCGCCGAAAGTATTCTCAGTCACCATCACGTCGAAGAATTTCGGGTCTTGAATCATCCTCATGGCAGCGTTGTCTACAAACATATAATCGGTCTCTACCTCGGGATGCTTCACAGCCATCTCTTTAGCCACCTGACGCCATAGACGAGAAGATGCCAATACGTTAGCTTTGTCAACTACTGTGAGGTGTTTGCGACGGCGCTCAGCATATTTGTATGCCTCTTCAAGTATGCGCTCGATTTCGGGACGGGTATAAGCATTGGTGTCGTAAGCTTTGTCGTTATCCTGATATTTCTCACCGAAATACATGCCTCCTGTCAATTCTCGTATGCAAACGAAATCAGATCCACGCACGAGTTCATCCTTAAGTGGAGATTTGTGGATAAGACAATCGAAAGTCTCGATCGGGCGTATGTTTGCAAAAAGTCCGAGTTTCTTACGCATTGCAAGAAGACCTTGCTCCGGGCGTACTTTTGCTGTAGGGTCGTTGTCGAATTTAGGATCGCCCACGGCTGAGAAAAGCACTGCGTCGGCATCCATGCATATCTTGAAAGTCTCTTCAGGGAAAGGATCCCCGACTTCATCGATTGCATGTGCGCCACAGAGTGCGTATTCATAACTTACCTTATGTCCGAATTTTTCACAAACGGCAGACATGACTGCCACGCCCTGTCCGGAAATTTCAGGGCCGATACCATCACCGGGAAGTACGGCTATTTTTAATTCCATGTTTATATTTTTAATTTTGGATTTTTGATTTTGAATGTTGAATTGGGTCGTGAGAGTTATAAATCATATAAGACTTATAAGTCTTATATGATTTATAACTCAGATCACTCTTGACTCTTCACTCTTCACCCTTAGCGGCTTTGCCGCATGGTTCTGCGGCTTCTGTTTCCATCAGGTTGAGCATCTTTATAGTTGCTTTGATTGCTGCTTCTGTCTGATCGGCATCAAGCCCTCTGGTGCGGTAGACACGTTCCTCCCATTCCCATGTAATTGTGGTCTGGACAAGAGCATCGGTTCGTCCGCCCGGTGGAATGGATACCGAATAGTTTGACAGATGAGGGAAACGGCGGTCAAGTTTTTCCTTATATATACGTTTCACAGCACGCATGAAAGCATCAAACTGACCGCTTCCGACTTCATTTTCTTCGTATACATTCCCGTTGATTTCAAGTTTTACCGCCGCCATAGGGTTGAGCCCGTAGGCGGTGCTTACCATATAGCTGAGGAGTTTTACATGTTCCTCCTGGTTCGAACTTTTCAATACGTCGGAAACGATATATGGCAGATCTTCCTGAGTGACCACCTCCTTCTTGTCGCCAAGTTCGATGATACGTTGGGTCACCATTTTGGTTTGTTCAGGAGAAAGCTCGAGTCCAAGTTCCTCAAGATTGCGGAGAATATTTGCTTTTCCGCTGTTTTTCCCCAGAGCATACTCACGCTTACGTCCGAAACGTTCCGGAAGAAGGTCGTTGCAATATAGGTTTGCCTTGTTATCTCCGTCGGCATGCACGCCTGCCACCTGAGTAAACACGCTTTCACCGGTGATCGGACGGTTTGGGGGAATGGCTATGCCGGAATAATTCTCCACAAGACGGCTTACGAGATTCAGTTTACTTTCCACGATATTGGTGTGGGCGTTAAACTGGTCTTTAAGAATCGCCTGCACGCTTGCAAGGGGTGCATTGCCGGCACGTTCTCCAAGACCGTTTACTGAAGTGTGGATACCTCTGCATCCACCCAGCACGGCGGCAAGCACATTCGAGATAGCAAGGTCATAGTCATTATGAGCGTGAAAATCAAAGTGAAGGTCAGGATATAGCTTCACCATTTTCCTCATAAAGAGAAGTAGCTCAAGAGGGTTAAGGATTCCGAGCGTGTCGGGAAGCATAAATCTTTTTATACCGCAATCCTTGAGGGCGTCGATCATCTTGAATACATAGTCAGGCGATTTTTTGATGCCGTTGCTCCAGTCTTCGAGATACACATTGACATTGATTCCCATCTTGTGGGCGAGGGCTATGTTTTCCTTTATATCGGCAAAATGTTCTTCAGGAGTTTTCTTAAGCTGGTTGACACAATGGTTTTCCGAACCCTTGCAAAGCAGATTGATGTTGACACATCCGCAATCGTTTATCCAGTTGAGTGATGTGCCCCCGTCGACAAACCCGAGAACCTCCACGCGTGAAAGACAGCCTGCCTGGCGCGCCCATTTGCATATTCTTTTTACGGCATCTTTCTCACCGTCGGAAACTCTTGCTGAAGCCACTTCTATGCGGTCAACATTGAGATCTTGCAGCAACGCCCTGGCGATCATCAGTTTTTCATGAGGCACGAAGCTCACTCCGCTGGTCTGTTCCCCGTCACGGAGGGTTGTGTCCATGATCTCTATTTGCGCCGAATGACTGTTCATTTTGTCAAGCTTTAGCTTTCTGCTCCCAGGCTTCGGTCTTATCCTTGTTTTCGAGAAGGAAGTCAATGTCGTCGAGAGCGTTCATCAGACAATATTTTTTGTAGCCGTTGATTTCAAATTTCTCGCTTTTCCCGGTAGCCTTGTTGGTTACGGTCTGATTCGGAAGATCCACCACCACTTCAGTTTTCGGGTCTTTCTTTATAGAGTCGAAGAGCTCTGCAAGAAATTCTTCAGACACCACCACCGGCAATACGAAATTGTTAAGCTCGTTGTTTTTATGAATATCGGCAAAGAAACTGCTTATCACAACGCGGAATCCATATCCGGCGATTGCCCATGCGGCATGCTCACGGCTTGAGCCGCTGCCAAAATTTTTACCGGCAACGAGAATTTCTCCGCTATAAGTGGGGTCATTAAGAACGAAATCCTTGTTGACTGAGCCATCGGGATTATATCTCCAGTCGCGGAAAAGATTTTCACCGAAAAAACTTTCTTCGCGGGTGGTGGCTTTAAGGAAACGTGCAGGAATGATCTGGTCAGTGTCTACATTTTCCAATGGGAGAGGCACGCAGGTGCTTGAGATTATATCGAATTTTTGTTTCATCTTTCTACCAATTCAAAATTTCAAATTCAACATTCAAAATTGATAAGCGTTCTCGGATCCGTGATCTCTCCGGTCACTGCTGCCGCAGCTGCCACGAGTGGACTTGCAAGCACGGTGCGTGCCCCTGGACCTTGGCGTCCTTCGAAATTACGGTTGGAGGTGGATACTGCAAGTTTCCCTGCAGGTATCTTGTCATCGTTCATTGCAAGGCATGCGGAGCATCCGGGTTGACGGATTTCGAATCCTGCTTCCTCAAGTACCTTGTCGAGACCTTCCTCCTTGATTTGCTCGCTCACCATCCATGAGCCGGGTACGAGCCATGCTGTCACGCGGTCAGCTTTTTTCTTCCCTTTGACAACAGAAGCAAATGCGCGGAAGTCTTCAATTCTGCCGTTTGTGCATGCGCCGAGGAAAACGTAGTCTACGGGTGTGCCTATAAGTTTCTGACCGGGCTTGAATCCCATATAATCGAGACTCTTCAGATAAGAAGCTTTCCCCGCCTCCGGCACTGTGTCAAGAGCAGGGATAGATTCCGTGATACCCATGCCCATGCCGGGATTGGTGCCGTATGTCACCATAGGTTCGATATCTTCCGCTTTGAAAGTTAATTCTTTGTCAAAGACTGCATCCTCTCCGCTCTTTAAGGTCTTCCAGTAAGCTACAGCCTTTTCCCATTCCTCACCTTTTGGGGCATATTCTCTTCCTTTGATATATTCGAAAGTTTTTTCATCCGGAGCTATGAAGCCTCCGCGTGCGCCCATTTCTATAGAAAGGTTACAGAGGGTAAGGCGTCCTTCCATGGAAAGGTTGCGGACTGCGCTTCCGGCATACTCTACAAAATAACCGGTAGCTCCTGAAGTCGTGAGCTTTGACATAAGATAAAGAGCGATGTCTTTAGCTGTCACGCCTTTACCGAGAGTGCCCTCGATATTGATGCGCATAGATTTCGGTTTTTGCTGAAGAATGCATTGGGAAGCCATAACCATTTCCACTTCCGAAGTGCCGATTCCGAATGCCACTGCTCCCATGGCTCCGTGTGTGGAAGTGTGTGAGTCTCCGCAGACGATTGTCATGCCCGGCAGAGAAAGACCGCGTTCCGGTCCGACCACATGGATAATACCGTTTTTGGGGTTGAGCATACCGAAGTGGTTGAGACCGAATTCCTCGGCATTTTTAGCGAGAGTGTCAACCTGGGTCTTGCTGACCGGATCTTCAATCGGTTTGTCTTGGTCGTGAGTAGGGGTGTTATGGTCCGGCATACAGAATATGTTGCCGGGACGAAAGCACTTGATGCCGCGTGCGCGCATCCCTTCGAACGCCTGCGGACTTGTAACCTCATGACAGTAGAGCCTGTCGATATACAACTGTTCCGGACCATCTTCCACGTGCTGAACCACATGGCTGTCCCAAATCTTGTCAAACAGAGTATTTGCCATTTTTTACCTGTAATATATATATGATGTTAAAGTTTATGCATTGTGATAAACAAAAAGCCTTTCCCGCTCACGGTGGGAAAGGCTCTGTGTATATCCTTTGAAAATCATGCGCAGACCGTACTTCCCACCGACGGATGTCGTAGAATAATGGAAATAAGTCGTATAATAATGAAACCTGTCATTATTGTGTGTCTGCTGTAAATTTGTCGCAAAGTTACAGCGAGAAAAGCACAAATGCAAATAATTTAGTGGAAAATGAGAGAAAAAATTAGAAATAGGAATGGTAATAGAGAATATTGAAATAATATAGACCTTTTATGTAAAATGGAAAGGCGACACGAGAGCACCCTCTCGTGTCGCCTTTCTGTAGGAAGGTTATGTCTTATTTACGAGGTTTGATGTCGAGTTTCACCGGCTTTATCATGTTCTCAGGTGCAAGGACAGTGTCGAGTTCCTCTTTGGTAAGGATGCCGTGTTCAAGCACAAGATCATATACGCTCTTGCCCGTCTCCAAGGCTTCTTTTGCGATCTTGGTGGAGTTCTTATATCCGATCACCGGATTAAGTGCTGTGACAACGGAAATGCTTAGATGCACGTCGTTAAGACATTTCTCCGGATTTGGCACGATACCCTCCACGCAACGTGTGCGCAAAGTCTCGAATCCGTTGATCATGATGTCTACCGATTCGAAGTCGCATTGTGCCATGATCGGCTCCATAGCGTTGAGCTCCATCTGTGCCGCCTCTCCAGCCATAGTGACACAGAGTTCGTTGCCGATCACCTTGAAGCAAATTTGGTTCATGACCTCGGGGATA
This sequence comes from uncultured Muribaculaceae bacterium, assembly GCA_910583795.1. Taxonomy (GTDB): domain Bacteria; phylum Bacteroidota; class Bacteroidia; order Bacteroidales; family Muribaculaceae; genus Lepagella. Next base: position 17,673 of record CAJTZQ010000030.1, on the reverse strand, counting down.
ACAGGATTTACCTTACCCGGCATTATTGAAGAGCCCGGTTGCATTGCGGGAAGATTGAATTCGCCTAAACCGCAACGCGGACCACTGGCGAGAAGACGCAGGTCGTTGCAGATCTTGTTCATCTTCACGGCAACGCGCTTCAGTGCGGAAGCATATCCCACAAGACAAGATGTGTCGGAAGTGGCTGCCACGAGATGTGGGGCGAGTTTTACGTCCCAGCCGGTGATGTCGGCTATGGCTTTTACACAGATTTCAGCATACCCGGGTTCGGCGCATATACCTGTGCCGATGGCTGTGGCGCCCATATTGACAGTAAGGAAGTCTTCCGCAGCCTCGTTGAGATGCTTGATTTCATCCTTGAGGATAGATGCGAATCCGCTGAATGTCAGCCCGAGAGTCATTGGCACAGCGTCTTCGAGCTGAGTCCTGCCTATCTTGAGGATATTCTTGAATTCTTCTCCCTTCTCTTCGAAAGCCTTAATGATTTTGTCGTAATGTTCAAGGAAACGGAGATGGGTATAATACATTCCGATATGTATGGCGGTCGGGTATGCATCGTTGGTCGATTGGGCACAGTTTACGTGGTCGTTGGGTGAAAGATACTGATATTCTCCCGGCTTGTGGCCCATGATGATCAGCGCACGGTTTGTGATCACCTCGTTGGCGTTCATGTTGGTTGAGGTGCCGGCTCCGCCCTGGATCATGTCTACCTTGAACTGGTCGCGGAATTTGCCGTCGATAAGTTCCTGGCAAGCCTGTTCTATGGCATCTGCCTGTTCTTTTGTGAGAAGTCCGAGGTCATAGTTTGCGCGAGCAGCCGCCATTTTTGTGATTGCGAGACCTTTGATAAACAAAGGATAATCGTAAAGATGGAATTTGCTTATTTCAAAATTCTGGATGCCTCTCAGTGTCTGCACACCGTAAAGGGCATCGGCGGGCACTTCGAGTGTTCCGATAAGATCAGATTCAAGTCGGAACTCTTTTGTGTTTTCTTTTTCCATGATTGTGTATTTTTAATGGTACTAAATATTGGTACAGGATATATAGAATCAAGGTTATGTGCGAGGTTACGGTGTCCACATGGGAAGCTTTGAAACACGGATGCCTCTTCTAATCTAATGGTATTGTTCAAATATAACGTTTAAAATAATAGTATTGGTATGTATTTAATATAATTTATATTATAATAGTAGAAATCTACTTATAAACCAATTGAATTTAAGAAATTTATACAATTGCAAACAATGTGAATATCTTATCCTCACATCAACTTTTTTCCTGTCTGCAATGTTTTCTAAGAAAGTTAACCTTTTACCATAACCTTAATCCCAATGAGGGAGGGTCGGAAGATCCAATCTCGCCCATACGACTATGATATTACAACTATTATTTGTTTTGGCAGCTATTATCGTTGGCGCGCGTCTGGGTGGCATCGGGCTCGGTGTCATGGGTGGGGCAGGCATGGCTGTGCTTGTCTTCGTGTTCGGTCTCGAACCTACATCCCCCCCTATAGATGTGATGTTGATGATTGCTGCTGTCATCTCCGCTGCCGCTGCAATGCAGGCTGCCGGAGGTCTTGATTATCTTGTGGGTCTCGCTGAGAAGATGCTTCGGAAGCATCCTTCACAGGTCACTATCGTCAGCCCGCTTGTCACTTATCTTTTCACTTTGGTTGCCGGCACAGGCCATGTGGCATATTCGGTGCTTCCGGTCATAGCCGAGGTGGCGAGAGAAACCAAGATACGTCCCGAGCGTCCGCTTGGCATAGCGGTGATCGCTTCGCAACAGGCAATAACAGCCAGTCCTATCTCTGCCGCTACTGTCGCGCTTTTAGGTATGCTGACTGCTGCGGGGATTTCTTTGTTCGATATCCTGAAGATAACTATTCCCGCCACGATAGTCGGTGTGCTGGTCGGAGCGTTTTTCTCCAAGAGGGTAGGAAAGGAGCTGGTAGACGATCCAGAATATCAGCGTCGTGTCAAGGAAGGAATGATTGAAGAAAATTCCAAACCTGTCAATAGGGTGAAAAATCTTGGGAAAGCCAAACTGTCGGTTATACTGTTTCTGGTGGCAACTGTATTGATAGTCTTTTTCGGTTCCATACCTTCCATGCGTCCTTCTTTCGACGGCACTGCTGTAGGGATGCCGGCTATCATAGAGATACTGATGCTCACCACTTGTGCCCTCATCCTTATTTTTACAAAGACCGACGGTATTTCACCAACTAAAGGTAGCGTCTTTATCGCCGGTATGCAGGCTGTCATAGCCATATTCGGTATCGCGTGGATGGGCGACACTTTCATCAACGGCAATCTTGCCGCCATCACCGGCCCTATCGAGGGAATAGTGAAGCAGATGCCTTGGCTGTTCGCTCTTGCATTGTTTGTAATGTCTATTCTTCTCTATAGCCAGGCTGCCACTGTCAGGGCGATTATGCCTCTCGGCATAGCGCTCGGTATTAGTCCAATGATGCTTATTGCTCTTTTCCCGGCTGTCAACGGCTATTTCTTTATCCCTAATTATCCCACGATTGTCGCGGCTATAAACTTTGACCGCACGGGATCTACCCATATAGGCAAATATGTGCTCAATCATTCTTTCATGATGCCCGGATTGGTGGCGACAACGGTTGCCATCGGCGTGGGGCTTCTGTTGATACAGGTGTTCTGATATTGTAATTTTTTTCCCGGCAAAGTGTATATACGCATTGCCGGGAAACTCCTCTTCACCTTAAATCCTCGTTGTGCTATGAATCATTACTATCTTTTTACAGCTGCCGCCTTTCTATCATGTCAGTTGGCGGTTGCGCAGCCTTCTGATCCCGACAGTTGCAGTGTTGAACTGAACGATGTTGAGGAAATTGTCCTTACGCCGGATTCTGCCGGTTCAAATACTGTCTATGACGGTGATGAAGAGAAAAGTCTGTTTGAGGAGGTCACTAAAATTCAGAAGAAGACCGATGCATTCAATCTTTATTTAAACATGCAGGGTGATTTCTACACCCTTTGGAGGGGCAACACCTTCGATGAAGGGAAATTCCGTATGAAGCAGCTTCGCATAGAGATGACCGGACAGATCAACGACTGGCTAAGTTATCGCTATCGTCAGCGTCTCAACAAAGGGGACGATCCTGCCGGTTATCGCGACAACGTGCTTGGCAGCATCGACTATGCCATGATAGGCATAACCCTCGGCAAATGGCAGTTCTTCCTTGGCAAGCAGTGTGCTGCATACGGTGGCATAGATTTCAACCTCAATCCAATTGAAGTGCTCGAAAATTCCGCCATCACGGAATATATGAGCAATTTCATGACCGGCGTGCGTGTGGCTTACAACTTCACCCCCTCTCAGCAGTTGCAATTCCAGGTGCTCAACTCTCTCGTGGGTAAGTCGGAAGCGATGTATGGTGCCTGGGAGAAATCGAAGATGCCTCTCCTTTACACCCTCAACTGGAACGCCAGCTTCGGTAAGTTCTACAAGGCTAAATGGTCGGCATCTCTCATGAATGAGACCAAAGGGAAAAACCTTACATATTTCGCTGTCGGTAACGAGTTTAATTTCACCGACAATTTCGGGGCTTTTCTCGATTGTGCCTACACCCGCCAGGCTGTAGACCGTATGGGGCTTGTGACAAAAATGGTACAACCGAACGGCGCTGAATACAATACGACCAATGTTGATTATTTGTCGGCGATATTCCATCTCCATTACCGTTTTCATCCGGCATGGAATGTGTTTGCCAAGGCAATCTATGACTATTCGGGCATTTATAAGAGCCACGATGGTCTTGAAAAGGGCACATATTGCAATTCCTGGGGATATCTTGGAGGGATAGAGTATTATCCGTTTAAAGACCGCTCGCTCCATTTCTACGCAGCATATATCGGGCGATCGTTCAATTATACCGACCGTGCCAAGGCGTTAGGCAACAAGGACTACTGCACCAACGCTCTCTCCATAGGTTTTATATGGCAGATGCCGATCTTCTGATGAATGGTTTCTAACATAAGCCCCCTGACCAAAGACCATAAAAAAACTGCATGCAGATTTTTCTGCATGCAGTTTTTTTATATGTCGACTATCAGTCAAGCTGCCATTCGAAGATGCCTGCCGAGTTGTCGTCGGGAAGAACTACTTCGAGCTTCATAGCCTTTGTCTTAACCGGGTCGAAGTTAACTGTGTTGGCTGACCCTTTCGCTGTGCCGTATTTGTCGGCGCCGGTCACAGGCTGCCAGTTGCCCGCTTCATCTTTATAATAGAGTTTCCAGCTTTTAGGCACGCGGCATCCGCCCCAGGGACCGTCGTCATACCAGTAGACCGTTGCGCTCTGCACTGTTTCAGCTTTAGGCATTTCGTAAGCCACCCATTCTGTAGTGCCTTGTTTCGGCCACCAGTGTGTGTAAGGCACGGAACGGTCGTTTTCATCTTTCGGAACGAGGCGGTCGTTGAGAGAAGAGATGGAGCTCATATCTGAAGAAGTGGTCACCTTGCTTTGCGATGCCAATGTCGGTGGCATTACAGGACGCGATGCACTGAGTTCCTGAGGTAGCCATACAGCCATGTTGCCTCTTCCGCGATGGTTCCATGCGTAGTAGGGGATAAGGTTGAGCTTCACGTCTTTTGCCTGAAGTCTTCCTTTGTCGTCATAGCTGAGCACCTGCCCGTCGGTGGTGAGCTCAACGATACCTTCAAGAAGTTCAGGCTTCTCAGTTACAGTAAACTGCGGTTTCTGGTTGACGAAGATGCTGAGAACGTCGAAGTTGTTGTCAGGCCATTCCGCGCAATATACGATAGGACCTCTTTCCACTGCGATTCTGCCACGGTCTGCCTCAACCTTGTTGTTTGCCTTGACTGTGCGAGGCTCCATGTCAAGGTGAAGTTCCACCTTGTCGCCCTTCTTCCAGTTGCGGTCGATAGTATAATAGCCGTCTGCGGTCACTGTGCCCTGAGCCGGTTTTCCGTTCACCGTCACTGTATAACCGAGACGCTTGCCGTCGTTGTAGGCATAAAGGTCGCTTGGAACAGGCTTGTTCTGAACCCATCCGGGGATGCGGAGCTTGAGATCGAATTTGCCTGCCTTGTTCTTGTCGACTGTCACCGCTATGTTGCCGTTCCAGGGATAATTTGTCTGCTGGCTGAGAACAACGTCTTTACCATTCACCTTGAGATTGCCTGTATTGCTCATGAAGAGGTTCACGTAAACATCGTCACCCTTGGTGGCATAGACATACCCGGGAAGAGAGGGGATGAAGCGCGCGATGTTCGACGGGCAGCAAGCGCAACCGAACCAGGGCTGACGCTGGTGCTGACCCATGCTTTCGAGCGGGTTGGGGTAGAAGAAGCTTCCGCCGTCGAGAGCCACGCCTGAGATAAGTCCGTTATAGAGAGTGCGCTCCACCACGTCGTAATATTTAGAATCGCCGTGGAGAAGGAAGAGACGGTGGTTCACGTAGACGTTGCCGATGGCGGCACAGGTCTCGCAATAAGCCGACATGTTGGGAAGCTCATAGTTCTTGCCGAACGCCTCGCCGTTGCTTGTCGCGCCGATACCGCCTGTGATGTAATACTTCTTGCCGACAATGTTGTCCCAGATTTTGTCGATAGCCTTGATATAAGCCGAATCGCCTGTGAGGGCTGCGACGTCAGCCATACCAGCATACATATATGCTGCGCGTACAGCATGGCCTACAGCCTCGTCCTGTTCGATTACGGGCTTGTGAGCCTGGCTGTATTCATCGGTGCGTGATGTGTAGCCGCGCTTGTCGAGGAAATACTTTGCCTGGTCGAGATATTTCTTGTCGCCTGTCACGAGATAAAGTTTAGCGAGAGCCATCTCGGCGATCTGATGACCCGGCACGCGTGCCACCTGCCCCGGACCGTCGCCGATCTCGCGGCATACGCAGTCTGCATATTTCATGGCGATGTCGAGGAAGTTACGTTTTCCTGTTGCCTGATAGTGTGCTATCGCGCCTTCCACCATGTGCCCTAAGTTGTAGAACTCATGGCTGAGGTCTTCCACCATCTCCCAGCGCTTTGAACCTGCCCACTCGTGCGGATGCTTAGGGTTCATTGTGCGGGAAGTATAGAGATAGCCGTCAGGTTCCTGGGCTGCCGCTACAATCACGAGCACGCTGTCGATGTAGTTCTCCAGACGTTTGTCGGGATAAGTCTGAAGAAGATAGCTTGCACCCTCGATAGTCTTATACACGTCGGTGTCGTCAAAAGCGAGACCTCCGACATGGATAGTGTCTGACGGGTGTGCCGCCTTTACGAAATTTTCATAACGACCTGTCTCCTCACATTTGCTGAAAGCGAGAGGTATGGTCACTTCGCGGCTTGCCTTTAGCCGCTGACCCCAGAAGTCGTCGGTCACCTTCACAGACGTGAACGGCACCGGGTCGATCGGGTAGCCATGGTGTGAGGCTTTGGCGGGAGATTTCGCCATAGCCGGGATAGCCAGGGAGGCTATCATAGACGCCACTAAAAGTTTCTTCATAATATTATAGTTAGTTGTGGTTGTCTGAGTAATTATAAGATTTATAGCTTATCAAGCGGAATGAATTCGTCAGAAAGCTTCAGCGAGTGGATATATCCGGAGAAAGGCCATTCATTCTCGGCATTCCTGCCGAGGGTCACGAATTGCGACGGTTTCACAAGCAGCTGGATGTCTTTCTCGCTCACGAGCTTTCCGTTGATATAGACTTTCTCGATCCTGCCGTCGAAGCATATATAGATATGCTGCCATTCACCTTCCAATCCTTTCACGTCTTTCCATCCGGCATCTTCATACCATCCGTAATGGTTCATCACTCCGCAACGCGGTTCCGTGCCGTTCACTCCCATGATCTTTTCAAGTTCGTCATGAGATGTTGTGAAGTCGGCGTAACACTCGTTTTCTGCAATCTCTGGATTCAGGATCACGGCTTCGAGCGTGTAGGGAGTGTTGTTGAGCATTGTCGACGGGAGCGGGAAACTCGAACGATAGGAAGTCTTTCCGTCGAAACGGATAGCTTTTTTACCATTCACTTCCTCGATTATGCCTGGAGTCTCCAGAGCCTCGAAATATCCGCCGATACCGCCGTTGGGTAGGTAGCCCACCGTGTCACCCGTATTGAATAGGTCGGCGTTGATGTCTACGATCACACCTTTGTTCTCGCGTGCGGCGACAGCGTCACTGCGTAGGGGATTCATGGCGTCAAATTCTTTCTCGGCGTCGGTAAGTTCCCAGTTATAGTAGCGGAAATTTGTCAGGGTGAGAGGGGTTTTGCCTGTCTTGATCGACAGTTTTCCGTTTGATTCCGGTTTATAAAGTTGAGCCGGATTCCATTCCTTGCCGTCGAACGAGAGGGCTGACAGGGTATGCTTGCGTTTCGGGTTGATGAGTTCGTTTTCAAATACGAGCTCGGTGTTCGGGGCGAGAACGATTGCATCCTTGCCGGCTATTCTCTTTGAATCGACATGTCCTTTCACAAGTCGGAAAGCTCCGCCCAATTGTCCGCGGGAGTTTTTCCATTCCCTGCCGTTCCAGTCGAGACCGTTCAGTCCGATCCACTGCTGCGGACAGCTGTCTTCGATCTTGTCAAATACCTTCACATTCCAGAGTGCTCCGTTGAAACCGCGTTTTTCACCACCTGTGGAGGTTATTCGCACGTAGCGTGCGTCGGTGTTTCCGAAATCTACCATGGGGCTTCCTGCAAGACGGTTGTCGCGCTTGTCGGCGAATACGTTCCAGTTCTCACCGTCGGCCGATGTCTCGATGAGGTACTGGTAGAACTGGGTGCCATATTCCCATTGGGTCCAGATCGTGCGGATATTCTTGTTCTCCCCCAGGTCTATCTCTATCCATTCCTGCCCCATTCCGGCGGGACGCCAGAGAGTGCCGTTGTTATCGTCTACGGCATATTCCGGTTTGAAATTCCCGTCGTAATAGGAGGATGCCTTCACCGGTTTGCAGAGTGCGAGATTCTTGGAAGATACAGAGGGCTTGATATTGAATTTCACACCCTCGTGGCTCGCCTTCACCGGAAGAATCTTTCCGTTTTTGTCAAATTCGAGTTTATCGATGCAGACCTGACGGTGGAATCCTCTGTTGGAGTGCGGGTTATCATGACGGTGGTATACGATGTAATAGTCATTACCTTCCTGCAACACGCTGTGATGTCCGGGACCATGGATTGTGCCGTCAGAGTTGGTTTCCAATATGCAACCTTCATATTTATAAGGACCGAGCGGCTTGTCGCTCGTGGCATACTGCACGCGGTAAGTATGGTCGTGGCAAGATCCGGAAGAATACATGAAGTAGTACTTCCCGTTTTTCTTCAGCACAAAGGGTGCCTCGAAGAAATCGGTTGCCTCAGTGTTAGGTATCAGGCGGGTTTCGGTAAACCCTTTCATGTCGGGGGTAAGTTTTCCGGCGCCGCATCCGAATCCGTCATAGATTCCCCAGGTGCCCCAGTACATATATATGGAGCCGTCGTCATCCACGAATGTCTGACCGTCGAGGGTGATGGCGTTCTTCACGAAACGGTCGGGCACGAGCACAGCCTCGCTTTCGCCGAGGATATTTTTCCATGGACCGCGAGGAGTCTCGCTGACACCCACATGGATCTGACAGGGTTGGCAATACACGTAATAATACTTCCCGTCGTTGGTGTTATGCATCACGTCGGGCGCCCATATCCAGTGGCTGTCCGGCCAGTTCATCGGCATTAGCGTCCAGTTTTGCAGATCCTTGCTCTGCCAGAGTTGAGCGGGACCGAACCCTGCGCCGCTGCCGTCGGTCGTGGCATAGACGTAGTATGTGTCGCCGAACTTCTTAAGAGTAGGGTCGGCGAAATATCCGGGTATCACGGGATTAAGAGCCCCCGGAGCGTCGAAAGCCACATCCGCCAAAGCGGATGCAGCCATCGAAGCTGTAAGTATTGTGAGAGTTAGGAATCGTTTCATTAGGTAGAGGTTTAAGAGTCAAGAGTGAAGAGTTGAAAATTGAAAGAGCCATAAGTCTTATAAGAATTATAAGTCTTATAAGAGCTATAAGAAATTATAAGCAAAGCCTTATAAATCGGAAGAGAAAAAATTCAAAATTCAACATTCAAAATTATTTAAAGTTGGGGGTCAATCCTGACTGCGAAGCCGCCGCCCGGCGCCATGTGGATGAGTTTCTTGGTGCCGGAATTTACCTCGAAAGTCTCAACCACATAATCCTGCGCCTGCTTCCCTGCATTCACTCCGTCTTTTAGCAACGTAACCTTGAACTTTTCTGCTGATGGGAGGAATGAGAAGTCGAGTTCATAGTCGCGCGGATTCCAATCAGTTTGACCCCCTACGAACCAACAATTACCTGTCTGTCTTAATGTCACTATATATTCACCCATCTTTCCGTCGATCACTTTGGTCTCCTCGAAGACGGTGGGAATTGCCGTGATGAAATCAGTACACTCCTGATTTTCCATATAACTTGTGGGATTGTCTGCAAGCATCGTGAAGGGGGAGTCCTGCACGATATAGTTTGCCACCTGATGCGCACGTGTCCCCTGGCTGAAAGGATTGGAATACATCGCTTTCCAGTCAGATTTTGTGGCGTTGCGCATAGCGCCGGGTGTGAAATCCACCGGTCCGCACATCATGCGGATATAGGGGAATGTCACGTCATACTCCGGCATGTCTACCGATGGGTCGCTCCATTTCATCTCCTCCATACCGAACACACTCTCGAAGTTCACGACGTTCGGATAAGTCCTGTTCAGACCTGTCGGCTTATAGAAACCGTGAAGGTCGAGCATGAGATTGTTCTTTGCGGTGGCGTCGCAGATCCTGTAGGTCATCTCTACACCGGTCTGGTCGTCGCGGTCGAGAAAGTCCACCTTGAATCCCTTGATACCCATGTCGCTATATTTCTTGCAAGCTTCTTCAAGTTGGTTGTCGAGCACGTTGAAGACCGTCCATAGCCAAAGCCCTACGCCCTTCTTGTTGGCATAGTCGATCAACATCGGAAGGTCTATCTCGGGAATGGTTGTCAGCATGTCGCCGCTCTTAGGGTCATACCATCCTTCGTCGAGCACCACATATTCAATACCGTTGTCGGCAGCGAAATCGATAAAATATTTATATGTCTCGTTGTTGATACCTGCCTTGAAGGGAACCTGACGCAGACCCCAGTCGTTCCACCATTCCCAGGCTGACTGTCCCGGTTTGATCCATGATGTGTCGGCTACTCGAGAGGGTGATGCAAGTGCATACACAAGGTTGTTCACCGGCATTTGGGTGTCGTCTGTCGTGATCGCCATGATTCTCCACGGAAAATTCCGTTTCCTTTCGCTCTTTGCGATATATTTCTCAGTCCCGGTCACGTATTCCTGTTTTCGCCAGGGATAGAAATCGGTGGAAGAGGGATATTTTGCGAAGACGCCCTTCAGAGAGTTGGTGGTGGAGTCAGCTTCCACAAACATTCCCGGATACGCCTCAAGGTCGGATTCCATCATTGTCATCTTGAGTCCGTTGTCATAGTCCACTGTCACCGGCAGGAAGGCAAGCAGCGGCGAGGCACTGCTCATCGGTGTCACCGTGTAAAAATTCTGGAAAGCCATCGCCTCCGGTTTCTTCGGATTTGTGGAGTGGGGAAGGTATACTTTGGGATCGCCCGCCACATTATAAATAGCGGTCTCATTATTTATAATATTGCCCGATTTCCCGTCGGTGCTGAAACGGTAAGCGACCCCGTCGTCAAACACGCGGAATGTAACGCTGTTGCCGTCCTCAAGACGGAGGGTAAGCTCGTTGCTTGTTGTAGAAAATTTCGGATTACGGTAGAAAGGGGCGTTTACATCCTCCTTTATATTCTTGATTACTTTTGAAGACTTGATCTTTTGTGTTTTCTTGGCGCCTTCAAACTCCATTCCGATCCGTGAGGGGAGAAGAAGCTGCTTTCCGTTGGAAGAGACGGAAAACATCAGGTTGCCATTGTTGCCGTCTTCAATGGTCACGGAGATGTTGCCGGAAGGGGAAGCCACTTCCGCCTTCTTGGCTGATAAGCCTGCCGGCATGATGCCTGCAAGCAATAAAGCTCCAATAGTTAGGGATAACGGAGATTTCATGATGATATAGGGTTAATTTTAATTATCAATTAGCAATGATCAATTAGCAATTGCCACCATTGACCAATTATTAATTAGTAATTAGTAATTGCCATCGACTGAAGTACTATCGCTAATGACTAACGACCAATCGTTAATGACTAACTAACGACTAATGACTAATGACTAACGACTAATGACTAAAGTTTCGACCATCGGCCAAAGACCAATGGCCCTAAACTTTTTGCAAAGATAGGGGAAAGAATTGAAGAAAAATGAAAAAATCGTCCAAAACAATACAAAAATCGTCCAAAACAATAAAATTCTCAAAAAACTTAGTTGAAATTTTGAGTTTTGGACGATTTTTGCATAAATTTGGACGTTTTTTCATTTGTTTAGATTTTTATAACCTTAACTTTGCAAAGTTATTGGGCCGTTGGTCAGCGGTCTTTGGTCGTTGGCGATTAAAAATTCATGATTAGTCTTGCTAACTCTTGAATTGTCGATAAAGCCGGATCAGTGATCGCATCTCCGATAATTCATGATTAGTCTTGCGAAATCATGATAAATCAAGAAAGGAAGATCGATCAATCGCATTTCCGATCTTGATTTTGGTGCGAACGAAGTGAGCATACAACAAACAACATAAAACATACAACAAACTAAAACCAACCATGAAACTTAACCTCCTTACCATCCTTCTACCCGGATGCGCCGCCCTCGCCCTTCTCCCGGCGTGTACAGGTGCCGGAGCCTACGAGCATCCCGATGCTCCCGTGAAAGAAGTGGCGTTTACCCAGGTGCATATCGACGATAGTTTCTGGGCGCCCCGTATCGAAACCAACCGCAAGGTCTCGATCCCTTCCGCATTCAACGAATGTGAGAAAAACGGACGTTTCGACAACTTCGCCATCGCCGGCGGTCTCAAAAAAGGTGAGCACCGTGGCGACTTCTCTTTCGACGACACCGACCCTTATAAGATTATAGAAGGTGCGTCTTACTCCCTCGCTGTGGAATACGATCCCAAACTCGACCAGTACCTCGACAGCGTCATCAACCTGATCGCCGCCGCTCAGGAACCCGACGGCTATCTCACAACCTGCGTCACCAACAAGTGTGAACGCCTTTCCGGTTGGTGGGGAACTCACCGCTGGGAAAAGATCAACAGCCATGAGCTCTACAACTGCGGTCACCTCTATGAGGCAGCCGTGGCTCACTATCTTGCCACCGGCAAACGCTCTCTCCTCGACGTGGCTATAAAGAATGCCGATCTCGTTTGCAAGACTTTCGGCTACGGCGAAGGTCAGATCACTTACCCCTCCGGTCACCCTATCGTGGAGATGGCTCTCGCCAAATTATATAAGGTGACAGGCGACAAGAAATATCTCGATGAGGCTAAATATTTCGTGGAGGAGACCGGTCGTCTCACCAACGGACGTAAGCCCAGTCCCTATTCTCAAGACCATAAGCCGATTCTCGATCAGGATGAGATCGTAGGTCACGCTGTACGTGCAGGATACCTCTATTCAGGTGTCGCCGATGTTGCCGCACTCACCAACGATTCCGCTTATTTCAACGCTCTCACCCGTATTTGGGACAATATGGCTTCCAAGAAGCTCTATATCACCGGAGGTATCGGTAGCCGCGCTCAGGGCGAAGGGTTCGGTCCCAACTATGAGCTCAACAACCATACAGCATATTGCGAGACCTGTGCATCAATCGCAAATGTCTATTGGAACTATCGTATGTTCCTCGCCACAGGCGATGCCAAGTATGTCGATGTCTACGAGCGCGCCCTTTACAACGGTGTCCCCTCGGGAGTATCTCTATCGGGAGATAAGTTCTTCTACGACAATCCTCTCGAAAGCATGGGTCAGCATGAGCGTGCCCCCTGGTTCGGATGCGCATGCTGCCCCGGCAACGTGACCCGCTTCATGGCAAGCGTTCCTCAATATATGTATGCAACTCAGGGCGACGATGTGCTCGTCAACCTCTATATCCAGTCTACCGCAGACATCGAGACAGAAAACAATAAGGTGAAGGTACGTCAAACCACCGACTTCCCTTGGCAAGGCAATGTCGCTATCAATGTAGATCCCGAGAAGGAGGGTGAGTTCGCACTCCGTCTCCGCATCCCCGGCTGGGCGCAGGATGCCCCCGTGCCTACCGATCTCTATTCTTATGTGGAGAAACCATCTGCAGGTTATGAGGTGAAGGTCAACGGCAAGAAGGTGTCTGCAATGACAGGCGACGGTTACGCCACTGTGAAACGCGTGTGGAAACCTGGTGATAAGGTTGAACTGTCTCTCCCTATGGATATCAAGCGTGTGAAGGCTAACGACAATGTGGAAGACGACAAGGGTAAACTCGCTATCCAACGCGGCCCCCTCATGTATTGCTTCGAAGGTCAAGATCAGCCCGACAGCCTCGTGCTCGACAAGTTTATCCCTGTCGACGTGAAGTTTACAGAAAAATTTGAACCTGAAATGCTCAATGGCGTCATGACCCTCAACGTTACAGGCAAGAAGCTTCTCGACGGCAACAAGCTTGAAGACGTGCAGCTCAAGGCTATCCCTTATTGCACATGGAATAACCGTGGTGCCGACCAGATGGCTGTCTGGATGCCGTGTCAGGAGAATGTTGCCGTGGCAAAACCCGCTCCGACTCTTGCAAGCGAGGCTCAGATGTATAGCGAACCCACACAGCTCACTTCCGACGCTCCCGCAGCTACTTCCAACCTCAATTGGGCGTGGGGCTATAACGACCAGTGGGAACCGAAGAGCAGTGCCGACACTTCCAAGCCTTATCATTACTGGTGGCTCCGTCAGGGTACTACCGAGAATGTATGCTACCGTTTCAGCGAACCGAAGGAGGTTAGCTCTATCGATATCTACTGGCTTGCGTTCCAGCACTACGACGGTGACTATGAGACCCCCGAAAGCTGGCAGCTCCTGTATCGTACTGCCGACAACCGTTGGGCTCCCGTGAAGGCAAAGGGTGAGTACGGAGTCGAGGCGGATAAATACAACCATGTGGAATTCGAACCGGTGACCACCACCGACCTCAAAGTCTCCGCGAAGCTACGCGACGGCAAGTCAGGCGGCGTGATCGAATGGAAAGTCAATTAATGGTTTAGGGTTTAGAGTTTAGGGTTTAGAGTTTAGGGTTTAGTGTAATATTTATCAACCCTCAACCCTCAACCCTCAACTCTGACCCCTCAACCCTCAACTCTGACCCCTCAACTCTCAACCCTCAACCCTCAACCATAAAAAACGATGGAATTTGGCTTCGAAAGATTGGCAATTTGGCAAAATTCGAGAATATTGGTAAAAGATGTTTATCGATTGGTTGCTGCTTTTGGTAAAGAGGAAAAATATGGATTGTCAGATCAATTAAGAAGAGCTGTAATTTCCATTTCATCTAACATTGCTGAAGGGTGTGGAAGATATTCTGTAAAAGAAAAATTACATTTCACATAAATTGCTTATGGTTCATTGATGGAAGTCGTATGCCAGATTATTCTTTCTACAGATCTTGGATTAACTTCTGTGGATGATAAAAACGAAATTCTTCCTAAAGCTGAGATTCTTGCTCGACAATTGTCAGCATATCGGAAAAGTCTTTACAAACAGCTAAACTCTAAACCCTCAACCCTAAACCCTCAACCCTAAACTCTCAACCCTCAACCCTCAACTCTAAACCTCAACTAACCTATATAATTATGAAAAGAAAACTGCTGAAAATTGCGGCTTTCGCATTCCTCGGGGGCACTTGCTGCATCCCGCAGGCTTATGCGGAACCACTGCAGGCGGTCGCGCCTGCTGAAGCGGGACCGGTCACCGGTGTTATCGTCGACTCCGAAGGCGAACCTCTCATCGGTGCTACCGTCCTCGTGAAAGGTACCTCAACCGGTACGGCAACCGACATTGAAGGTAATTTCACCGTCAAGGCTGCCCCCGGTCAGGAACTCCAGATCTCTTATGTCGGCTACCAGACCCTAACCATCAAAGTGCAGGCTGGTAAAGCCAACCTCGGAAACATCGTGCTTGCCGCCGACTCTCAGATCCTCAACGACGTGGTCGTGATCGGCTACGGCACCCAGAAAAAAGGCGACGTCACCTCAGCCGTCGCTCAAGTTAGGTCAGAAGATTTTACTGTAGGTAATAGCAATAACGCCGGTGACCTCATTAAAGGTAAGGTCGCAGGTCTTACAATCACTAAATCATCGGGTGATCCCGGTGCAAATTCAGAAATCAGCCTCCGTGGTATTGTTACAGTTTCCGGTAATGCAGCTCCTCTTGTTCTTATTGATGGAGTTCCCGGAGATTTGAAGTCAGTGCCACCTGAAAATATTGAGGCTATTGACGTGTTGAAAGATGCATCAGCTGCTGCTATTTATGGTACGCGTGGTGCTGCAGGCGTCATTTTGATCACTACTAAGACAGGTAAAAGAGATCAGAATACCACTGTATCTTATTCCGGTTATGTCAGTTTCTCTAATTGGTCTAAAAAGGCGGATTTCATGGATGCTTCAGATATTCGTGCCGGCAAGACCAACTATAATGATGAAGGTTATGACACAGATTGGCTTAAGGCTATTAGCCGGACAGCGGTGACAAACAATCATAGCGTATCAATTTCAGGTGGTAACCAGACTACTTCTTATTTCGGTAATTTTACTTATCGTAAAGCGGAAGGTGTTATGAAAAAAACTGGGAATGAGACATTCTCAATGAATTTCGATATCAGTCACTGGTTTTTTAACGATATTGTTAAATTGAATTTGAATGTCGTTACGGATTCATACAAATATGATATGAACGATACTGGTACAGTTTATCGTCAGGCTGTTGTCAGAAATCCGACTGCACCTATTTGGAATGAAGACGGTACATATAATGAAGGTATTCTTCTTCAATATTATAATCCAGTTTCAATTCAGAACGAATACACAGGAGAAGGCAAGAGTCAGAATCTTCGTATGACCGGCAATATCACAATCGAGCCAATAAAGGGATGGCAGACTAATGTGATGCTTGCTACACATAGGTCTAAAGGCACTACAAAATCTTATCAAACTAAGGAGTATACTCTTAATACTTTGAATGGATATAAAGGTACAGCGTCTATAGGTGAAAATGGAGACCAAACGGATTATCTTGAAATTACTTCCAAATACCGCAATACTTTTAACGATGTGCACCGTTTTGAAGGTCTTGTCGGTTATAGTTGGTCTGAAAATATTTGGGATAATTCTTCTATGTGGAATGCAAATTTCCCGAATGATTATTTTGCATGGAACAATATAGGAGCCGGTGATTATTTGAAGGATGGTAAAGCATCAATGGGAAGTGATAAAGGTTCTTCTAAATTAATAGGCTGGTTTGCACGTGTAAGCTATGGATATGATAATCGATATAATATCCTTGCTTCAATCCGATATGAGGGTAGCTCTAAATTTGGTGCTAACCATAAGTGGGGTGCTTTCCCGTCTGTTTCAGCCGGTTGGAATATCATGAATGAAGCCTTTATGGAGCATACCCGCGATTGGATGAACAACTTGAAACTCCGTGCGGGTTATGGTATCACAGGTGTTATTCCTTATGATTCATATAGATCAATCCTTCGTTATGACTATAGTGGCGGATGGTATTATAGAGATGGCACATGGAAGAAGGGGATGAAGGCTATTTCCAATGCTAACCCGGATCTCAAGTGGGAAAAAGCATCTGAATTCAATGTCGGTGTCGACTTCGGTTTCCTTAATGATAGGATTGGAGGTAGCGTAGATTGGTATTACAAGAAGACATCCGACATGCTATATGATTATGCTGTTCCTTCTCCCCCGAATCTTTATGACGTGACTTATGCAAACGTAGGTAAGATGCGCAATACAGGTATAGAAGTTATGCTTCGTGCTATTCCTGTGACTACCAAAGATTTTGAGTGGAATACGGTATTCACCCTTCAACATAATTCAAACAAATTGATTAGTCTTTCTAATGATCTTTACCAGACAGAAAATATAATGTGGCTTCAAGGTATTGGCGATCCGATATCTCAATATACCCACAAAGTGGAAGTCGGTCAGGAATTTGGTCAAATATGGGGTCTTAAAGCTGTTGGCGTTTCAGAAAACGGTGTGTTCCTGATTGAAAATCCAAAGACTGGTCAATGTGCTGAGTTCTATCAGGAAATGCGTAATGACACTGATGAATGGTATCAATATCTCGGTAATGGTCTTCCTAAAGTAAATATTGGTTGGAGCAATCAGCTTCGTTATCGTGATTTTGACCTCTCAATGCAGTTTACGGGTGCGTTCGGATTCAAGATTGTAAATAATCAGCGTGTATTCTACGAGAATAATGCTCATGCTTATAATAAACTTCGTGCAGCGGCAGAACCTGTAATGGGCGATCGTAAGCTTTCTGCTCTTCAAGGTCAAGCTGTGACAAGCTATTATGTTGAGAATGGAGATTATTTCAAACTTTCAAATTTACAGATTGGTTACACTGTTCCGTTTAAAAACAATAATTGGATCAAGAGTCTTAGAAACTGTTTAAATTTGATTCAATAAAATTTTTATGGCAGCCAAGTCAAT
>CAJTZQ010000029.1 GCA_910583795.1 uncultured Muribaculaceae bacterium | reverse complement strand
CAGCAGGCTTTGGTAGACATGGTGGTTAACACTATTAATTCTTCAGATATCCATAAGGTAGAATACATATCCAGCGCAGGAGTTTTGTCAAATCAAGCAACAAATGCTTTCTTACCTGGTTTTATGTCAGGAGAATTAGGCCTGCACATGCCTATGATCATCGAAAAAAACGGAGGGATTCCTATTCCCTTAATTATTAACCAAGGAGGTGGTGGCGTTACGACACCGACAAAAGACGGTTCTTATTCGCTAATTATAATTGATGGGGAACATCCAAATGGAAGAGCTGTCACCACTGGACATGAGATTATTGGTCATGGCAGATCTTGGGCTACAGGTTTGGGAGATAGCTTCCAACATGTACAAGCAATTAGAACAGAAAATTTAATATTACGTAATATGGGTATTCCTTTTATAAACACAGGTAAGAATCATGGAAAAGAAAGGACACCTATCCTCAATCCTTCTCTGTTACCTTCTTTTAGATGATAGTTCCTTGTGGAATAATAAGGTTTTATCGTTTTTTTGAAACGTAAAATTAAGGACGAACGAAAAAGGAATGATAGAAGGGTTAATAGCCCTGAAACAATGGCCCCTATTCAGTGCCATTATAATTAACAATAAACAACCGCATTTTAGAAATGAGAAAATTTTATTAATTATTATCCTTTATGTATGTATAGATATATCATTTGCATACAATAGACCTCTTTCTAAATCTGATTATAATATTGAAAGAGATGTTTTGTCTGAAATTTTACCGGATTCAGTTTATTCTTTGCTTAAGAATAGGCCAATAATATTATATGCCTATGGTCATTATGGGTATTCCTGGTCTCTTATAACAAGGATTGATAATCATTTACAGGCATTCAGTGGAAATTTGAGCTATGGAGGGAATCGATATTTAACGGAACCAACAGAATTTAATCAGTTTGATTCTGTATCATTCTTTTCTGCAAATGCATCTTTATTGTCATGGGGATTTGATACAATTCCTGTAATGGGGGCAAAAATGACCCCAATTAAACGCGCGAATTATATAACACTTTATAAAGCTCTTTATGTAATAAATTCAAAAGGAGATCTCGTGTTTAATTCAAATGATGCTGTTGCATTTTCCGGACCAGACAGTATAGGGTTCAATGAAAAGTTCAATAGGCTGTGTTTAATAATGAGGTGGCTTTCAGAACCCAACATTCGACAATATATTCCAGATTCTTTAATATATTAATTCTTTCATTCGTATTTTAATGATGCACAAGAGAGAACGGACAGTTCCAGTCAGTAAATTCTATGTTTTGATGAAAATTTAAAGAGATAACTTCATTATCAAGTTGAAAATTTAATTTTAAGAAACATGGGTTTAAAGATATTTAGAGATGGATCTGACCATGCACCTCTTAAAACATATATTCCTAACCATTCAACACCTCCTATACTAAGATGAAAACATTATATCCGTTTATTATATTTGCACTGTCTTTGAGTATCTCTCAAAATGCTTTTTCTAATGATAACGTCATTACCTCCATTGCAGCTTTATGTGAAGAAACAATTTCAGAAAATGAGTACCTTGAATATAAATTCGGCTTTTCAAAAATTGTGACTGTCAAAGTTGTAAGAAGATTTGATAATTATATTATATCAATCTATAGTGAGGATAGAAAAAATAATAAAGAATTGGTTATCAGGGATTCAGATATACTTGATTGGGCATTTAAAAAAATGCCACAAGAATTGGGTAGACAAGATATACATTTGATGAGTCATATAGTCCGGCAGTGACTGAGTTGACATTTGTGAATAAATTAAATGGTTTAAACTTGTGTATTACATCAAGAATGGTTATAATCGGAGATGAAGAGTTGAAAAATTATCTTAATAAATTAAAATCATATCTTGTAAATATTTGGTATTCAGAAGTATTTTTGCCAGGATAAAAATTAGAAGATCATAACATTGGATATATTCTACTACGGAATAATTTTAAAAAAGATTCTGATGAAAAACAAAAGTAAGAGGATTGGCGGTATTTCTTTATCAGCATTCTCCATTCTCCCAGCTAAAGCTGGGGCACAGAACCATCCCGACATGGATTTTGCTGATGCGGATTTTGCTGATGCGGATTTTGCTGATGCGGATTTTGCTGATGCGGATTTTGCTGATGCGGATTTTGCCGATTGCTTTATTTTTATTCTTTTCAACTAAATTAGGAAAGAACCATTTTGGTTGGTTCAGATTAAAGCCTAACTTTTCAAAAAGTTGACTCGGCTATTGTAATATGAAATCTTAAGAAACTGTTTAAAATTTATTTTGTCTTGTTATTGAGACCTTTGCCGGCATCTTTATGATATTGATTCAGTCATTATGGAACCCCATAACTCCATCATAAATATCAAAAATCTGCTCGGCAAATCCTCTCAATTCCTTCAACAAATAAATTTAAACAGTTTCTAAGACATGAATGATTTTCTTTTAACAGAATAACAAAAGAACAGGAGGTATACGGGCAATTCCTGCCCGATTTGTTCGCGCAGGAGGAAGATATGGGGTTACATTATTATCGAATCGGCTTTCAATATGTGCCGTATCTGATATTTCTGTAGAAATTTAGGGTGGCGGCTGTCATGTAGGGCTGGAGCCAGAGAAAACCGATACCTAAAGTAAGAATGCATATAAGTGCCCATCCGAAGAAGCGAAACCATAGACAGAAGAGATTCCATTTATGTCCGTTCATAAGATTCCAGCTCATTTTGAGAGCATCGATACCTGAAATATTTGGATCATCGACCATTATAAAGAAAGTCATTGAGAAACCGAGAGCTGCAATAATTCCGGGCACGATAAGCAACACATATCCAATCGATACAGCTATGGAATAAAGCAACCCGGCAACAAGTGTTTCGACAAAACGGTCAAATCCTTTGAAGAGAAGGTTCAGATTGTTGGCGCGTGTATCGACCATACATGCTATGAAAAGCATATATCCGAAGGTGAGAGGTCCCACAAGCACGAGCTCCCCAAAATATGTAGCCGATGCCGCACCCATGATCGCTACATAAATAAGAGTGGCGACTACTGCATTTGTCCAGTTGTTTGTCAGCTGAGCTTTCGCCTTACGCATTAATGAAATGTTGTCAACCATAATTGAAAACTAATTGATGATAAATTATGATCCGGTTGCCTTTAAAACTTGAGGACTACCGAAAATTAAAGATACAAAAATACGAAAAAATTTTAATACTAATAATAAAATTGTTAAATTCGTAGCTCAAAGATGAAGAAGTCATATAAAGTCAAGGTTCAAAATCGCCTCGAAAATCTGATGAAATCTTGAAAAAGAAAAAAGTCGAAACAACTTTAAAAATTAAATCTGCATACATGAAAGAAAACGAAGAAAACATCACAACCGGTACAGGTCTGCCCGAAAACGCCTTTCGCGAACTTGCGGCAGATGAGAGTTATACTCCGGTGATGCACCCTGCTCGCGATCAGCAAGAGGTGACTCCTTATTCAGTGATCACAGGCCTTGTAATGGCGGTGATATTCTCAGCTGCGGCAGCCTATCTCGGATTGAAGGTAGGACAGGTGTTTGAGGCGGCAATCCCGATCGCCATCATAGCAGTGGGTTTGAGCAATGCACTTGGCAAGAAGAATCCCCTCGGGCAAAATGTCATCATCCAGAGTATCGGTGCATGCTCGGGAGTTATTGTGGCAGGTGCTATCTTCACACTCCCGGCGTTATTTATCCTTCAGGCGAAATATCCTGACATCACCGTTCAGTTTTATCAGATATTTTTATCCTCTTTATTGGGAGGCATATTAGGCATCCTGTTTTTTATCCCGTTCCGAAAATATTTTGTAAAGGACATGCATGGGAAATACCCTTTCCCTGAGGCCACGGCTACAACTCAAGTGCTTATTTCCGGAGAATCGAAAGATTCCGATCAGGGGGGACAGGCAAAAACACTTATTTTGGCATCTCTGATTGGCGGTATCTACGACTATATTGTCGCCACGTTCGGATGGTGGGCTGAAAATGTCACTTCTCTCGCTTCTTCAGCGGGGCAGGCGCTTGCAGAGAAAACGAAGCTTGTGCTCAGTTGCAACACGGGCGCCGCTCTTCTCGGACTTGGTTACATCGTAGGTCTAAAATACGCGTTTGTTATTTTTGCCGGTTCAATCTTCGTGTGGTGGATAGTTATCCCTCTCATGGGCACTTATGGAAGCCCTGAATTTACGGCAATGTCTCCCGACACTCTGTTTAAAGATTATGCCCGACTTATAGGGATTGGCGGTATCGCCATGGCAGGAGTGATAGGTATAATTAAATCGTGGTCGATCATTCAGCAGGCTGTCGGTCTTGCCGGAAGAGAACTGCGAGGCAGCGTTTCTGGAACAAAAGAAGTGCGTTGGCAGTTGGATCTCTCGATGAAGCATATCGTCTTTTTTATTGTGATCGCCCTTGTCGCAGTGTTCCTGTTCTTCTGGTTTGGAGTTATCAATACTCTTTGGCAGGCATTTATAGCATGGCTTGTAGTCGCAATAATAGCATTCCTTTTCACTACTGTAGCTGCAAACGCCATTGCAATAGTAGGAACAAACCCTGTGTCGGGTATGACCCTTATGACATTGATTATAGCTTCTGCCATATTCGTGGGAATAGGGCTTAACGGAACAACCGGCATCGTTGCTTCGATGGTGATCGGCGGTGTAGTATGTACGGCACTTTCAATGGCTGGAGGTTTTGTGACCGACCTTAAGATAGGTTATTGGCTCGGTTCCACTCCCAAAAAGCAAGAGAGCTGGAAATTTCTGGGCACACTTGTGTCTGCCGCTACAGTGGGAGGTGTAATCATGGTGCTCAATCAGGTTTATGGATTCTCCGGAGACAATGCGCTTGTGGCTCCTCAGGCTAATGCCATGGCAAAGGTGATCGAACCGCTTATGATGGGAGGAGATACGCCTTGGATCCTTTATATGGTGGGAGCTATACTCGCATGTATCCTCAATTGGCTTGGTGTTCCGGCTCTTGCATTCTGCCTTGGCATGTTTATTCCGCTCAATCTCAACACCCCGATGCTCGTGGGCGGTGCTATTGCTTACTATGTGAGTCACTCCTCGAAAGATAAGGATCTAAACGACGCCCGCCGTGACCGAGGTACACTTCTTGCTTCCGGACTGATCGCCGGTGGAGCTCTTTTCGGAGTATTCGCAGCAATCACCAGGTTCGCCGGTTTTGAATACACAACTCCCGGCAGCTATGAGTTTACACAGATTCTCGGTTGTATTGCCTACCTTCTCCTTATCGGCTACTTTATATGGGACAGCAAGCGTGCCAAACTCCGTAGATAATCAAAATGGAAAAGGACTCTAAGATTTATGTAGCAGGTCACCGCGGAATGGTAGGCTCTGCTATCGTGCGTGAACTGAAACGCCAGGGTTATACCAATATCATAACCCGTACTCACAAGGAGCTTGATCTTATCAATCAGCATGCCGTGAACGATTTCTTTGCCGCCGAGAAACCGGAATACGTGTTTCTCGCCGCGGCAAAGGTCGGAGGCATAATCGCCAATCAGTCGGCACTCGCAGATTTCATGTATGACAACATGATGCTTGAGATGAACGTGATCAATGCGGCTTGGAGGAACGGTTGCAAAAAACTGGAATTTCTCGGGTCATCCTGCATTTATCCACGTATGGCTCCTCAGCCGATGCAGGAGTCATGTCTCCTCACCTCTGAACTTGAGAAGACCAACGAGGCTTACGCCCTCGCCAAGATAAGCGGTCTGAAGTATTGCGAGTATCTTAACCGCCAGTATGGCACAGACTATATTTCGGTGATGCCCACTAACCTTTATGGACCGAACGACAACTATCATCCTGAGCACAGCCATGTGCTTCCCGCACTCATCCGTCGTTTTCATGAGGCGAAGGTCTCGGGAGCAGAAAGCGTAACCTGCTGGGGAGACGGCAGTCCGTTGCGCGAATTCCTCTATGTTGATGACCTTGCCAACCTGTGTGTGTTCCTTATGAACAACTACAGCGGCAACGAGACAGTCAATGCCGGCACCGGGAAGGAACTGACCATAAAGGAGCTTACTGAACTTGTAGCCTCGATAATAGGTTATGAAGGCGAGATCAAATGGGACACGACCCGTCCGAACGGCACTCCACGCAAGCTCCTGGATGTGAGCAAGGCAACACGTCTTGGTTGGACTTATAAGACAGAACTTCCGGACGGCATACGTCTCGCATACGAAGATTTTCTCAACAATCCTATGCGCGCAGAGCGATAAGTTTTGAACCTGACGAAATCTTGTAAAAGAAAAAAGTTTAAATGACTTCATTGATTCGTAAGGAATTTTTAACTATCTTTGTGCAAAAATTTGACATGGAGCACGAGCAATTAAGCGAGAATATCTTTACCTAATCCGGTACTATCTCGTGCTCCGTGTTTTTTTGTATTAGAGTTAAGAGAGCTTGCGAAAAATAATTAAAAAACAGAAAACAGTAAATTCTCAATATTAGCACATGAAGACTGCATTGATTACAGGCGTAACCGGACAAGACGGTTCTTACCTTGCTGAACTTTTACTTGACAAGGGTTATGATGTGCACGGCACAATACGCCGTTCATCAGTTGATTTCCGAGAGCGGATTGCTCATCTTGAAGGATTGCCCAATTTTCATCTGCATTATGCCGACCTCGGCGATTCGATGTCAATAATGCAAGTGATAAGTAAAGTGCGTCCTGATGAAATCTATAATCTCGCTGCCCAAAGTCATGTGCAAGTCAGCTTCGACTCTCCTGAATACACGGCGAATGTTGATGCCACAGGTGTGTTGAGAATACTTGAGGCTGTACGCCTTTGTGGCCTTACGGATAGCTGTCGCATATATCAGGCATCCACTTCAGAGTTATACGGGAAAGTGGAAGAGGTTCCCCAAAACGAAAAAACTCCTTTTCATCCATATTCGCCGTATGCCGTGGCGAAGCTTTACGGCTTTTGGATTGTGAGGGAATACCGAGACGCATATAATATGTATTGTTGTTCCGGAATACTATTCAATCACGAATCAGAGCGACGCGGAGAAACATTTGTGACACGCAAGATCACTCTTGCCGCCGCGCGAATAGCACAAGGGAAACAGGAAAAGTTATATCTCGGAAATCTTTCGTCGCTTCGCGATTGGGGATATGCCAAAGATTATGTGGAGTGTATGTGGCTTATTCTACAGCAACCGAAACCCGATGACTATGTAATAGCTACAGGAGAACAACATTCTGTAAGAGAGTTTTGCCTTCTCGCTTTTAAACGGGCGGGGATTGAACTTGTGTTTGAAGGTGAAGGAGAACATGAGAAGGGGATAGACAAGAAGACAGGGAAGGTGCTTGTGGAGGTTTCTCCTGATTTTTATCGTCCTACAGATGTCGTAAACCTCTGGGGAGATCCTACAAAGGCGAGAACTGAACTTGGATGGGATCCCACAAAAAAGACTTCGTTTGAGCAGCTTGTGAATCTTATGGTCGACGCGGATATGGCAAAAGTGGCGGTGGAGCGTGCCGGCGAGCAAGTCAGGACAAATCTTGAGGAATACCTGGAGAAAGGGATTGTGAAGTAGGGTTTAAGAACAATCTGACAACAGATAACTTAAATCATACAAAAAACGACTCACAACTCAAAACTTGCGACAAAAAACTGCGGTGAAATTTCACCGCAGTTTTTTGTTTTGGTCAACAGATTCAAATCTGAATTTGCTAAAGATTGATCGGAATCAGAGTTTGCTTTTGATTCTTTCGTCATTGGCTATAAGCCATTGTGCGATCTGCACTGCATTGAGTGCGGCACCTTTCTTTATTTGGTCACCGACAACCCAGAAACTTAATCCGTTGGGGTCGCAAAGGTCCTTACGAAGCCTTCCCACATAGACAGGATCTTTACCTGTGATGTCAAGAGGCATAGGATATTCCTTATCAGCAGGGTTGTCTTTCACTATAAGACCGGGTGCTTTTTCGAATGCTTCATAAACCTCTTCAAGCGACAGAGGTTTTTCAGTCTCGATCCAGATCGCTTCACTATGAGCTCGAAGAACAGGTACGCGCACACATGTAGCGCTGACTTTTATATCGTCGGAGTGCATGATTTTGCGAGTCTCGTTATACATCTTCATCTCCTCTTTAGTGTAGCCGTTGTCAGTGAAAACGTCTACATGCGGGATAAGATTGAAAGCAAGCTGATAGGCAAATTTCTCAATAGTCGGTTTTTTGCCTTCAGCCAGTTCCTCAAACTGGTTAACGAGCTCCTGCATTGCGGCAGCACCGGCGCCACTTGCAGCCTGATATGTTGCCACATGCACCCGACGGATAGGAGAAAGATCGTGGATCGGTTTGAGAGCCACAACCATCTGGATGGTTGTACAGTTTGGGTTGCCGATTATATTTCGCGGACGGTCAAGCGCATCTTCTCCGTTGACTTCAGGCACAACCAATGGCACATCGGAATCCATGCGGAATGCGCTGCTGTTGTCAATCATCACAGCACCATGGCGAGTAATAACATCAGCATATTCTTTTGATGTGCCCGCACCGGCAGATGTGAATGCTATGTCTACACCGGAAAAGTCTGAGTCTTTTGACAGGAGTTCGACAGTCACTTTCTTGCCACGGAACTCATATTCGCTGCCGGCACTGCGGGGAGAACCGAACAGACGAAGGTTGTCTACCGGAAAATTTTGCTCATCGAGCACGCGGAGGAGTTCCTGACCTACTGCGCCGCTGGCTCCTACAATCGCTACGTTCATTGTTTCTTTTATTTGTATTATTGCATGCCGGAAGTTGCTACTCCACGGTTGATTTTCTTAACGAGACCCTGAAGCACTGCTCCGGGACCAAGCTCAATGAATGCGTCGGCACCGTCAGCGATCATTGCCTCAACGTCTTGGGTCCAACGTACCGGAGCCGTAAGCTGTTTGATGAGGTTTGCCTTGATTTCCTCCGGATCTGTGTGTGGCTTGGCGTCAACATTCTGGTAAACCGGGCATATAGGAGTCTGGAACTTAGCGGCGGCGATTGCTTCGGCAAGCTCCTCTTGGGCAGGTTGCATCAGGGGGCTATGAAATGCTCCGCCCACCTTGAGCTTAAGTGCTCGTTTGGCACCTGCGGCAAGCATTTTTTCGCAAGCTGCATCGATACCTTCAACGGTGCCGGAAATAACTACCTGTCCGGGACAATTGTAGTTTGCCGGAGCAACAATGTCGTCAACTTCAGCACAGAGTTCTTCAACTTTTTCATCGGGAAGAGCGAGAACAGCAGCCATGGTAGAGGGACGAGCCTCGCATGCTTTCTGCATTGCGTGTGCACGAGCAGACACAAGTTTAAGGCCCTCTTCAAAAGAAAGAGCACCTGCAGCTACGAGGGCTGAGAATTCACCGAGGCTATGACCGGCAACCATGTCTGGCTTGAATTCATCTCCAAGGCTTTTTGCGAGGATCACGCTGTGGAGGAAAATGGCGGGCTGGGTCACCTTTGTCTGTTTGAGGTCTTCTTCTGTACCTTCAAACATCAGATCAGTGATGCGGAAACCGAGAATTTCATTAGCTTTGTCGAAGAGCACTCGCGCTTCAGCATTTGTTTCGTAGAGGTCTTTGCCCATACCGACAAACTGTGCGCCCTGGCCGGGAAAAACGTATGCTTTCATTTTTTAGTTAGTTTGTTATTGCCCCAAAGGGCTTATATAAATTTCATTATTATCAAAATTGCTTCATCGGCGCAAAGTTAACAAAATTATCCGATATGAGGAAATATTGTTGTCCGCAATACGAGGTGGGTTTGCCAATCTTTTCAGGAGCGTGCAATTAAATTCCCGGGGTTGATTAGGAAAAGCTTCTCTGTTGCACGAGTGACGGCGGTATAGAGCCATCGATAGAAATCCGGACCGATGGCATCAGGATCTATAGCCCCGAGATCGACATACACATGTTTCCATTGACCACCTTGAGCTTTGTGGCAAGTGACACAATATGCATATTTTGCCTGCAAGGCATTGTAATATGGATCTTCAAGCGCACCTTTGATCTTATGGGATAGCTCACCATCATATTCAGCAGTGACTCTGTTATAGAGACGCTCCATTTCCTCCCGAGGCACTGTCGGACCATCTGCCACAAGACTGCGGAGCATTATTTTTGCCGATACAGGTGTAGGGTTGTCAGGAAGACGCAGTTCAACCTCCGCGAACCATCTGCCATAGGCTTTCTCGTTTTTGCCGACCCAAGAGACTTCTGCCGTCTCCCCATTTGCTATAAAGTTATTGAGCTTGTTTATTTTGCTCCAATAATAATCATTTTTTGCAATCACAATTCTGTCGCCCTGTTGCAACGGTTCATCTGCATACATGACCATGTTTCGTATTGCCATGTTGAATTTGTTTGCCCGTTTATTGGAGCGTGTAATTATAAGAGTCTCGTCTTGCCCGACAAGGCTCCAGGATGAGGAAAGATAGTCAGCGAGATCTTGCGACGACACGCATTCTATATCTGCAAACTGTTTTGCAGACAAACAAAAAAGCTTTTTATCAATATTGCCGAAAAGATGATGGCGTATAATTGTGGCGTTATGAAGGATTCCGCTGTCTATAGCCTGTCGTACAGGCATATCAAGAGAAAAAGATATAGGGCTTAATCCAATTTGTTTTAGCCGATCCGGATTCATTGCCGGACTGTCGGACTGTCCGACAGGAGGAAGCTGTGCAATGTCACCAATAAAAATCATGGAGCAACCCGGTGCTCCATAAACATGACTCACCAGTTGTCTTAACAGCGATGACTGAAAAGATATGCCGTCAGTAATCAGTGACGCTTCATCAACAATAAATATAGTGTCGGGATTTCTATTTTCTGCCAGAAAGAATGTCGTATTTGAAGGGTCGGCAGAGTTGCCTCGGAATATGCGCTTGTGAATTGTCGAAGCTTTGTCTTGAGCCATTGAGGCAGCCACTTTTGCTGCCCTTCCGGTAGGGGCAAGAATAATGGTCGGTATGTTGAGTTGGCGCATGGCTTTCACCAAAGCGCCTATCACAGATGTTTTACCGGTGCCGGCATAACCATTGAGAACGAATACGTCGCGGGGTCCGTGGTTTTGAATAAAAGCGGAGAGAGAATGTATAAGAGCAAACTGCTGCCCGTTGGGAACGAAAGGCAGTAGGGAAACAGCAATTTGAGATAATTGGAAGTCTGACATTTTTGAAGAACGAGAGATTTATGCGAAATTACTAAATTTATTCAACTTTCGCAAGCGTAAGTTGAGGGTTATAGGGTTATTAGGTTAAAAGGTTAATCTCCAATTTTGGAAAAATATCCGGCTTCGTAAGATATTATCTATAGATATAACCTTGCCTCGTCCGAGCCTTAAGTGGGCTTTCGAAACTAAAATCAGAAGAGTTATTCTTATTCTTGGAGAGACATTACATCTCAAGAAGAGGGTGAAGGGCAAAACTTGTGTTTCAAGGAGCGTCTGCCTGAAGAGAATGCTCCTGTTAAAATGATGCTTTTGTAAATGAAGCCTAAAAAAGTGAAAAAATACAAGGATATGTGATAAGCAAATAAGATTTTTTTTGTAAATTTGCACAACTAAAAGCCGAGACGGACAGAAACCGTCGTCGGACAGGATAATAACTCCGGAAAGACCGGAGGTTTCCAAAAAGGAAACACAGATTAAAGATGAAACAACCAAAGATTTATTAAATCATATTCAAGACATGAAAATTGAAAAGATTATCGGTCGTGAGGTGCTTGATTCCCGCGGCAATCCTACAGTAGAAGTTGACGTATATCTTGAAAGCGGCGCATTCGGTCGTGCAGCTGTTCCCTCCGGTGCATCTACAGGTGTGAACGAAGCTCTTGAGCTCCGTGACGGTGACAAGAGCCGCTACATGGGCAAAGGCGTACAGAAGGCAGTTGCCAACGTTAACGGTCCTATCGCTGAGGCTCTTAAAGGTATGAGCGCTCTTGATCAGATTGCAGTAGACGAGGCTATGATCGCACTTGACGGCACTCCTACAAAGTCAAACCTCGGAGCAAACGCTATTCTCGGTGTTTCTCTCGCAGTTGCTAAAGCTGCAGCAGACTATCTTGGTCTTCCCCTCTACAAATATATCGGTGGTGCAAACAGCTACGTACTTCCGGTTCCTATGATGAACATCATCAACGGTGGCGCTCACTCTGACGCACCCATCTGCTTCCAGGAATTCATGATCCGTCCTGTAGGCGCATGCTGCTTCAAAGAGGGTATCCGTATGGGTACAGAAGTTTTCCATAACCTTAAGTCAGTTCTCAAGGCTCGCGGTCTTGCTACAGCAGTAGGCGACGAGGGTGGTTTCGCTCCCAAGCTTGATGGCACAGAGGATGCTCTCAACGTAATCATCGAGGCTATCAAGAAAGCAGGTTACGAGCCGGGTAAAGATGTTACAATCGGTCTTGACGTTGCTTCTTCTGAGTTCTATAAAGATGGCGTTTATGACTACACTTGGAAGCAGGGTGCTGACGCTCCCAAGCTTACAAGCGCAGAGCAGGCTAAGTTCCTTGAGGATCTTATCAACAAATATCCTATCGATTCTATCGAGGACGGTATGGCTGAAAACGACTGGGAGGGCTGGAAACTTCTCACAGATCTTATCGGCGACCGCTGTCAGCTTGTAGGTGACGACCTCTTCGTTACTAACGTTAAATATCTTGAACGCGGTATCGCAGAGGGTTGCGCTAATTCAATCCTCGTAAAGGTTAACCAGATCGGTTCACTCACAGAGACTCTTCGTGCAGTAGAAATGGCTCAGCGTAATGGTTACACCGCAGTTATCTCTCACCGTTCCGGCGAGACAGAAGACTCCACAATCGCAGATATCGCTGTTGCAACAAACGCAGGTCAGATCAAGACCGGTTCTGCAAGCCGTTCAGACCGTATGGCTAAATACAACCAGCTCCTCAGAATCCAGGAAGAACTTGGCAAGGATGCTCAGTATGGCTACAAAAAAATTGCTAAGAAATAATTTAATCTCTATAGCATAATGAGCGCCCGCGAATCTGATTCGCGGGCGTTTTACGTGTATATACAATGTATTCCTGTTATGCGTTTTTAGAGATTGTGCTGTTAGTTTCAATTCCCATTTTCCGGCCTGTCGCAGATATATATCCGGCTGCAAATAATCCAAGGGCAATAAGCATTGCAGCCTGACAGCTCCACATTACCATGCTGAAAGCTGTGCCCTCGGTGTTTGATATGCCAAAAAGAGACAACGCGAACATTACGGCGAGGTTCCATGGCCCCAGCCCTCCGTTTGAAGGGACTGCCATAGACATTGAACCGAACACGAATACAACCAGTCCAGGTATAAATCCATATGCCATGTGTGGATCATGAATTAATTCACGTGTGAAGGGGAATGCCATAAATACGGAATAAGTTTCGAAGAAATAGCAAGTCCAGATCCCAATAGTAAGTATTAAATATAGCCACCATTTTTTCATGGTGAATATCACTTTGAACCCTTCCCATATTCTGGTAAGATTCGTATTAAGTTCGCTTACCCATTTCACTGTCTTAAAAAATCGTAGAAGTGTCCATAAAGCGGCAATAATTAAGCCTAACCCAATCCATACTATCGGGTCGTCGGTAATGTCTCTCACATCCCTTCCGATGGCATATTTAGTTAGAAAATCCATAATGAACGGGTGTGCCACGAATAGAGACACAGCCAAAAGAATTAAAATGACAACCAGGTCGGAACTCCGGTCGCCCACGTCAGTCCCGATAACAGTAGACAAAGGAGCTTTTTGCCTTCGGCTCACAAACACACATCTCCAGGCTTCTCCAAGTTGTGGAAAAACAAGATTTAGTGCATAGGCTCCCCAGATTGTAGACCATTCGCACACAACAGGCATGCGCTTCACTCCTGTGGCGCGTAATTGCATTCCCCATCTGACTCCTCTGATCATGTGCGACAAAGTGGTGAGAAGCATCATGACGGCTATCCAGAAAAAGTCACATCCTTCCTTAACTGTCTTTACCACATCCTGAAAATTCACTTTATGAAAAAGCCATAGAATAAGACCTACGGATATCCCGATTGGAACAATGTATCTGATTCCGGTTCCTATATATTTTTTAATTGCATGCTCATGCTTGGCGGCTGTTGCCGGAGAGCAGTCAGAATTCGAAGCAGATGGCGAGGCACTTGTATTGTTGATTGGATCCTTATTCATATTCAGTTGATAAATGTGTCTATAGTTATAGTCGAAGTTGTTTCCACTTTTTTACGGAGA
This sequence comes from uncultured Muribaculaceae bacterium, assembly GCA_910583795.1. Lineage (GTDB taxonomy): Bacteria > Bacteroidota > Bacteroidia > Bacteroidales > Muribaculaceae > Lepagella. Next base: position 32,202 of record CAJTZQ010000029.1, on the reverse strand, counting down.
TTGATTTTCATATTGGATTTTACCTTTAAATGACCTCTTTTCCAATCTTCCGTCATCTTTTCGGTCGCTTTTGAACCTTTCATCGGTTGTTTGGCACGCTAAACTCCCTTTTCAAGTTTCAAAATCTCCTCGAAAATCTGACGAAATCTTAAAAAAGAAAAAAGTCGAAACAACTTCATCCGATAAGAAACTGTTTAAAATTTATATTGTCTTGTCATTTAGGTCTTTGCCTGACAAATCCTCTCAATTCTTTCGACACATAGATTCGGGCAGTTTCTAAAACGGATATTTGATTTATTAACAATTATGAACAAACATGAGTTTAAGACATTTCGGGATCATGAGAGATGAATAATTCGGTAAAAGATATCTATTTTGGATTATAGATTGAAAATAACAAGTTGATGGTTGGCAGATTGGAATAAATTTCTTAAATTCGCGGAAAGAATACCTTAAAATGTATTTATAATTGAAAAGAGCCGTTTCGGTTTTTCTCAAAAGGAAATAAACTGCAAAAATAACTAACAAAAGCATAAGAAATGAGATTTCCTGTATTAACCCCACAAGAAGCAGCAGAATTGTTTCACAATGGCGACAATGTGGGCCTTTCTGGTTTCACCGCTCCCGGTGCTCCTAAAGTAGTTCCTACTGCAATTGCGGAAAGGGCAGAACGCCTTCATGCACAAGGAGAGCAGTTTAAAATCAACGTCTTCTCCGGAGCTTCTACAAGTGACAAATGTGATGGCGTGCTTGCGCGTGCAAATGCAATAGGCAAGCGCACACCTTATCAAAATCTTCCTGATCTTCGTAAGCGTATCAATGCACATGATTGTCATTACTTCGACCTTCATCTTTCAGAGCTTGCACAAAAATTCCGCTATGGATTTTTTGGAGATCTTGATTTTGCAATCATTGAGGTGAGCGATATCAAGGATGACGGCACGGCTGTAGTAGGTATGGGTGTCGGCAATGTCCCCACTTACGCGAAATATGCAAAGAAGATTATCCTTGAGCTTAATGAGAAGCTGCATCATGCACTTTATGGACTTCATGACATATATCTGCCCTTGGATCCTCCCAACCGTCAGGCTATACCTATTTTCCATGCCAACGACAGAATCGGTTCTCCGGTGCTGAAACTTGACCCGGATAAGATTGTCGGTGTCGTTATGAGCGACTCTTTTGATGGAGTCAAGGCATTTTCTTCGCCCGATGAAGTCACCAATAGAATAGGTGCAAATGTGTGTGACTTTCTGATTGGAGAAATGAGGGCGGGACGCATCCCTTCAACTTTCCTGCCGATTCAGAGTGGTGTGGGCAATGTGGCTAATGCTGTGCTCTATGGTCTTGCAGACGCTAAGGAAATTCCTCCGTTTGCTATGTATACTGAGGTGATCCAGGATGCAGTGATCGATCTGATGAAGAAGGGTCGTTGCAAGTTCGGAAGCACGAGCTCGCTTACTGTTTCAAACGAAGTTGAGCAGGATGTGATCGACAATATCGATTTCTTTAAGGAAAAAGTCGTTATCCGTCCGGTTGAAATTTCAAATAACCCCGAGGTTATACGTAGACTCGGTGTTATTGCAATGAACACAGCTCTTGAGGCAGACATATTCGGTAATGTGAACTCTACACACGTAACCGGCACCAGAATGATGAACGGTATCGGAGGCTCAGGTGATTTTGCACGTAATGCTTATGTATCAATTTTCTCATGTCCCTCAATCACCAAGGAAGGCAAGATTTCAAATATCGTGCCGATGGTTTCACATATGGATCATTCAGAGCATTCTGTCGACATTATCGTGACAGATCAAGGTATTGCTGACCTTCGCGGTAAGGATCCAATTCAGAGGGCACATGAAATCATCAACAATTGTGCTCATCCGATGTATAGAGAGCTCCTTACTGATTATCTTAATATGGGTGGACCTACGGGTGGTCAGACTCCGCACACACTTCGAGCTTCATTGTCTTTCCACACTGAATTCCTCACAAGTGGAGATATGCGCAATGTAGATCTATCGAAATATTGATATATATAGTTATCCAATAAGAATGGGGACACCATGAGGTGTCCCCATTCTTATTGGATAACTATATATAAACTGTTTAAATTTATTTTGTCTTGTCATTGAGGTCTTTGCCGGCATCTTTATGATATTTATTCAGTCATTATGGAACCCCATAACTCCATCATAAATATCAAAAATCTGCTCGACAAATCCTCTCAATTCCTTCAACAAATAAATTTAAACAGTTTCTATAGATTATTAATCTTTATTTTCTTTGTGGCATCCGCATGATTTGCAAGGATGGAACCGGCTGCTTCCATCGAAGCAGTGGGTGCATATCCTGTTTTTTGGCAAACCTATAGATTTTACGAGAGTCTCGATAGGATTGAATTTCAAAGAAGTGAGATTGAATCTTTCTCTGATTTTCTCAACCAGTATGTTGTATTCAGGAGAATTTGTGGTGGCATACTTGTCAAGATTTTTGTTTGGATCTCCTTCCAATTGCCCGATGATTCGGCGAGTAAGGAGTTCCATATCGCTCTTAGAGGATGTGAATCCGATGAAGGGACAGCTATAGATAAGCGGCGGACATGCAATTCTGATATGAACTTCCTTGGCTCCAAGTTCATATAGATCTTGAACATTGTCTGTAAGTTGGGTGCCTCTGACAATTGAATCGTCGCAAAGAAGCGCACGTTGATCATATAGCATTGCGCCGTTTGGCACAAGTTTCATCTTCGCTACGAGATTTCTTCTTGACTGGTCGGAGGGTGTGAAACTGCGTGGCCATGTGGGAGTGTATTTTGAAATGCACCTGCGATACGGTACACCTTTACCGGCAGCATAGCCTAATGCCATCCCAACACCCGAATCCGGTATGCCGGCAGCGCAATCCACTTCATTCTCATCTGTTTTCCCCATCTCGTAGCCGGACTTGAAACGCATATCTTCCACATTTGTGCCTTCGTAAGACGAAGTAGGGAATCCGTAGTATACCCATAGGAAAGAGCATATCTGCATATCTTTTCCAGCAGGGGTTATGACCTTAATGTCGTTGGGGGTTATCTCCACTACTTCTCCAGGTCCGAGATCACGGTAAGTTTCATAGCCGAGATTAGGAAATGCCGTTGATTCGGAGGAAGCGGCATAACCTGTTCCGTCAGTTTTTTTGCCGAGTATGACAGGCGTTCTCCCAAGCTGATCGCGTGCAGCTATGATTGAATTTTCAGTAAGGATAAGGAGAGAACAGGAGCCTTCTATGCGTTCAAACATGTCGGCAATCCCTTCGGCAAAAGTTTTCCCCCGATTGATCAGAAGTGCTATCAATTCAGTCTGATTTGTACGCCCCGAACTCAATTCACCAAAGTGTGCGCCTTCCTCAAGAAGCTCTTTTTCAAGTTGCTCGATGTTGTTGATTTTTGCAACTGTTACAATAGCAAATTTCCCAAGATGAGAGCTTATGACGATTGGCTGCGGATCGTTGTCGCTGATCACACCGATGCCGATGTCTCCTTTAAATTTGTCAAGTTCATCCTCAAACTTTGTACGAAAATACGTGTTTTCAATGCTGTGGATACTCCGGCAGAAACAGTTGTCTTCGGCATCAAATGTTGCCATACCCGCTCTGCGTGTTCCAAGATGAGAGTTGTAGTCAACTCCATAAAACAGTTCGTTTCGGCAGGCATGCTTGGATGCTGCTCCGAAAAAACCTCCCATAGAAACTATATATTTTAGAATGATGATGCAAAATTACAAAAAATCTCTAAAATATCATCAAAAAGTGAATGAGTATAAGTAGATTTTTAGTGATGAAGTCAGTCTATTATTGAAGTGAGTATATATTGGAGAATTATCTGAATGTAGCAAAAAAATAATACGACCGGATTATTAATAATCCGGTCGTATATATTCAGTATCTCAGGAATGTCAAATTGTTTGTGTTATCTGCCAAACGAAAGCGCGAAGACCGAGGAGGGGTTTTGACTTGTCGAGGGCTTTTAATTTTTCAAGGATAGGCTCAAGACGATTGTCTTCGACTATAGTCAAGATTGCCCCGCCGAGTGAAGGCCAGGCATGGCTGCCGTAATGAGGTTCCCCTTTAATGCTTCCTCTGCCTTGTGTCTCTCCAAAAGATGTAAATCCTCTGCAGGAATTCTTTTCAAGGAGATCAAGAATAGCCTCATGATGAGCCTGGTCGTATGCTATGAATATTGCTTGCATTTTACAATGGGAAATATAGGGTGATAATTATTTAATAGCATTAGCCTTGCGAAGCTTGCGGCGTTGATTCTTCACACCGTTACCGGCAAATACACAATATAGAACCGGCACGAATAAAAGCGTGAGGATAGTCGAAAATGTTAGACCTCCGATAACGGCAGTGCCCATGGGTCGCCACATTTCCGCACCTTGTCCGCTGCCTACAGCCATAGGCACCATGCCAAGAATCGTGGTTAGAGTTGTCATGACAACAGGACGTAAACGCGACTTTCCTCCTAAAATAACGGCGTTGCGGATGCCCATGCCTCTTTCTCTATTGAGTGAGATATAGTCTATAAGCACGATACCGTTTTTCACAACTATACCGATAAGCATAATCGCACCGATCATACTCATCACATTGAGGGTGTGCCCTGTCATCCAAAGGATGAGGAATACTCCGGAGAATGCAAATAAGAGAGACGTCATGATAATGCCCGGATATGTCAGACTTTCGAACTGTGCCGCCATGACAACATATACGAGGATGATAATCAACACTCCAAGCATAAGCAGGTCGCCGAAAGAATCCTGCTGGTCTTCGTAAGAACCGGAAAGACCGATATTGATGCCTGATGGAATATCCATCTCGTCAATCTTCAATTGTGCTTCAGTCACAACCTCGCTCATCGGCACTCCGTCAACAACAGCAGACACCGTGATTATACGCTCACGGTCTTTACGCTCAATAGTCGGAGGCGTGAACCGTTCGACAACTTTCCCAAGTTCTTTTATCCTGACACCTTTACCTGTCGGAGTGTAGACCACGATATTCTCGATGTCGGAAATTGAAGTACGGTTTGCCTTGTCGTACATCACTTTGATATCGTATTCTTCGCCGTCTTCCCTGAATCGAGATGCCGTGGCTCCATTGATACGGTTTCGTAGATAGCCGGCTGCAGTCTGAAGATTTAGCCCGTATAAGGCAAGTTTTTCTCTGTCGAAGTCGACTTGATACTCGGGTTGGTAATCAGAGCGTGATATAGTGACATCGGCAGTTCCCGGAATACCTTCAAGAATGACTTTCAATTGTTGTGCAATTGAATCAGTTTCTGTGAAGTCGTAGCCATAGATTTCAAAGTCGACAGTAGCCTGACCGCCCATTCCTTGACCGCGTCCGCCGCCTATATTGACTTGTGCTTTTTTGAATTCAGGGAATCCGTTTTCTATGTCTTTACGCATTTCATCGGCTATTTCTTTTATGCCCCTGTCACGGTCACCGGGATCTGAAAGACGTATATTCATGGATATGATATGCGAGCCGTTGTCTGATAAAGAAGCAAAAGTATTGTCTGAACTTGCCGGACCGACAGTGTAGCTTGACACTAATATTTCCGGATATTTGCTTCTCCATAATGAATCAAGCCTTCGGGTGGCATCCTGTGAAATTTCCACGCGAGTGCCTATCGGAGTTTCAAGTTCCACACCGAGTCTGCCGTCATCGGCAGTTGGGAAGAACTCCGTCCCGACTTGTTTCATAAGGAAAATGGAACCAATAAAAGTGGCAAGGCAAATAATAATGGTGACAGCGCGATGCTCAACTACAATTTTCAATAATTTGGCATAAGCGTCATCAAATTTGTCGAGACCTTTTTCAATTGGAGTGAATAAAATTGTGTATAACTTGGAATGTTTATTGTTTAGGCGTAGCCATTGAGAACAAAGCATTGGAGTGAGCGACAAGGCACAGGTGGTGGATATAATCATCATGATAGTAACCATCCATCCAAGCTGACGGAATAATACTCCAGTCATGCCTGTCACCAAAGTCAGGGGGAAGAACACCGCTATAAGGGTCAGTGTTGATGCAATTACGGAGATCGCCACTTCGTTTGTGCCATGCACAGCAGCCTGTTTGGGGTCGGAGCCTCGTTCAATGTGAGTCGTTACGTTTTCCAATACCACAATGGCGTCATCGACAACCATACCGATGGATATGGACAATGCCGAAAGAGATACGATGTTCAGGGTGTTGCCTGTTGCAAACAGATAAATGAAAGAGGCTATGAGAGACACCGGGATGGTGATAATGATTATCATTGTGGCCCTCCATCTTCCAAGGAAAACAAACACGACAATCATGACGAACAGCAATGCGTAGAGCACTGTCTCTTCGAGCGACGCTATTGTGTTGCGGATGTTGTCGGAAGTATCGACAATCACACCGAGCTTTACGTCAGAAGGGAGGTTCTTCTGAAGCCGGGGGAGCATCTTCATCACTTTTTCAGAAATTGCCACTGAGTTGGCTCCGGATTGTTTCTGAATGATGATCATGGCACCTTCTTTGCCGCCTATATATGTCTGCTGTGTTCTTTCCTCAAGAGAGTCATCCACACGAGCTACATCCTTAAGATAAACCACCCTTCCCTGATAGGTTCCTACCGGGATGTTTTCCATCTGTGACGCTTCGTCAAATTCTCCCTGGACACGGAGCGCATAAGTGTTTGACCCCACATCGAATGCGCCACCGGGGATATTTCTGTTTTCTGCTCCTATAATAGCGGCGATAGTCTCGACCGACAGATTGTACGCCTCAAGCCGGTTGGGGTCACAATAGACATGGATTTCACGTTTGGGGGCGCCTGAAATAGACACTGTCCCGACGCCGTCAACACGTGCAAGAGGGTTTGCCACCTGATCATCAAGAATCTTATACAGACCTGCCATACTCTCCTTTGCCTCTACTGAGAGAAGGCAAATAGGGATCATATCTGTAGAGAACTTGAAGATGATTGGATTTTCAGAGTCGTCAGGAAGAGAAGACTTCACCATGTCGAGCTTGTCTCTCACATCATTTGTCAGCACGTCGATATCATAGCCATATTCAAATTCGAGTGTGATAACAGATGTGTTCTCTCGTGAATCCGAAGTGATATGTTTTAGATGCTCAACAGAGTTAAGTGTGTTTTCGAGAGGTTTTGTCACATTTTGCTCAATATCTTCCGCACTTGCCCCGGGATACATCGTGATAACCATCAAGGTATTAGTGTCGATATCCGGATAAAGGTCGATAGGAAGTTTGGCGAGCGAGAAAATACCCAGGATGATCACGGTCACAAAGCATAATGTGGTCATGATAGGGCGTTTCACCGCTGAAGCATATAAGGATGCCATAATTTTAATTGTGAAGGGTTAAGGATGAAGGGAGAAGAGAATTATTTGGAGATTTCCACAGAAGCGCCGTCGGCGAGTTTGCTTTGTCCGGACACCACAACCTGAGCGCCGGGGTTTACTCCGGAAATAATTTCATACGTATTGCCTATACGTTGACCAAGCTCGACTTTATTATAGCTCACAGTGCCATTGTTGTTGTAGACGTATATGTAATGATTGCCGGACCCCGGTTGCTTAACGACTGCTCTGTCGGGCACGACCACATGTTCAGCCTCTCCAAGATTAAGTTTCACTCGTCCGAACATTCCCGGAAGGATTCTGTTTTCCGGGTTATTGACTGTTATCTCGACTCCGAAAGTACGGCTGTCAGCATCGACAGTAGGAGCGACCATGGTTACAGTTCCGTTGAATTGCTCATCTCCGTATGTGTCGAATTTTATTTCAGCGGGCATTCCTTTTTTTACGTGTGCGAGTTCACTTTCTGAAACATTTATAACTATTTTTACAGGTTGAACTTGAGCCACTGTCAGAATAGGGAGTGTGGAGGTCATATCTCCCGGATCATAATTCCTTGCTGTCACAATTCCGTTGATAGGGGAGACAAGCACTGTGTTTTCCTGCACGTTCCTAAGAGTGCGTTCGGCTGTGGCAAGAGTGTTTTTTGCATTTGTGAGCTGTAGTTTCATCTGATCTACATTCTGTTGAGTCCCACCGCCGATCTTCAGAAGCTCAACAGCGCGGTCGTAGTTTATCTGAACATTTTCGAGGTTTGCTTTTGCATTTGCAACCTGCATTTCATAGGAAGTGGTGTTCACATCGTCGAGGACGACCAATTTTTGTCCTTTCGAAACTCTGATTCCTTCATCAACAAAAATCTGTTTGATCCTGTTAGGTGAAGAAGCTGATATGTTGTTGATCAGTTCGGGTTCAACCGTGGCAGTGTAGTTACCCTCTTGAACTACGGGCCGGAAATCTACCGTCTCAACTTTTACAAGGGTCTTTTTCTCTTCTTGTTGCTCTTCATTCTTGGCTTTGTCTGTGCCGGAACAGGCGCTAAATATGGTTGCTGCAAGAAATGGGATTGATATGATAAGCTTTTTCATCACTTTCATCAGTTAGGTTATTGTGGTTAAAGATTAGTCGATTCCTTTTCCAAGCAACAGATCGAGTTCTGAAGTGGATACAAGGTAGTTGTAGATTGCCTGAAGATAGGTTAGCTGTGCTGTGGTGTTGGCAAGCTCGCTGTCTCTAAGGTCAAGATAAGATGCTGCTCCGATATCAAAGCTTTTCTGCATAATCTCATGAGCTTTCTTTGCCTGACGGACGCCCTCTTCGCTTGTCTCTATCTGCTTGGCTTCCTTATTGATGTTGTCTATGGCAAGCTCGACTTGCATATTGAGGGTATTGACGAGATTCTCTCGTTGAATATCAATCTCTTTCAGGTCTACCTGTGCCTGCTTTAAACCATAATATTTTGACCCTCCTGAAAAAATCGGTATCGAAAGCTGTATGCCGACTGTGCTATAAGGATTAAACTGTTGGTTTTTGAATGGTGAACCGTTGCTGAGTGAAAGCCACGAAAGATTGAATGACGCACCCAAAGTTGGAATCCAGGCAAATTTTTTCAGGTCTACATTTTTAGCAAGTATTTTTTTCTGTATGTCAAGTGTTCTCAAGGAAGAGTTGTCGGAAATGCTCCTGTCTGCCGACGTGGGATAATAATACATGTCGCGCTGCATATCTGAGAGCTTTACGTCAGGAAGTATGTCGATATCCTTTGAAACGCCCATGAGAACCTTTAATTGAAGTTGGCATTGGCGTATGGCAATGTCTGCCTGCAAAAGTTCCGGTTCTATGTTTTTGACTTGCACAGATGAGCGCAGTACATCATATTCTGATGAAGTTCCAGCAGAAAATTGCTTTTCATAAACAGATGCGTTGAGAACAGCGATGTCATAATTTTCTTTAACCACATCTCTCGACGCGCAAGCAAGCATTAATGCGTAGTAAGCTTTATTGACATTGTTGACCATGTCGAGCTTAGATGCCCTTGCGCTTTCAAGCGAAGCCAAAATCTGGGTGTCGGAAATGCTTATTGCCTTCCATAAAGTTGGAGCGATCAGCGGCATGGATGCATTAAATCCCATATTCCATGTGTTGTCAGACCCCATTTTTAATTTCTGACTTTCGCCACCCATATTCATTCTTATGGTTTGAAGCTCGATAGATCTTTGATATGCTGCAGAGAAATCGATTGTGGGGAATAATGATGCTAATGTCTCTTTTTTCGCATAGTCAACTTTTTTGATCTCCATGTCGGCGACCTTGACGGTGGGGTTATCCCGCAGGGCAATCTCCACACATTGTTCGCGTGAAAGAGTAAGAGTGTCAGCGGAGACATAAGAAACCGCCGACAATGAGATAAAAAAAGTTGTTAATGTCTTTAAGTTTACTTTCATTTTTTGTTTTAATTGTCCCGGTTTAAACAAGCTGAGGCTTCCTGACAAGTTCCGGATGTTCAGTCAGAAGTTTGTCAAGAATCTTCATCCCGTCAGGAGAAGTTATTCCCCGCATAAATCCCAGGCATATAGTGTCGTAGACATCAAACATGGTAATGTCGCGAGGAAACGCCTTATCCATTTGTTTTAAAAAGTTCATCTGTATCAGCATAAGCCTGAACAGAAGCAGATAATCTATGTCTGTCCTTACATACCCTTTGGTGATACCTTCCTTGATCAATTCCAGAAGATGAGAGTTGTAAGGAATACTTGTCACTTCAAAATCTTTTATCTGGGTATAGAATTGTTCCATATCCCGATAAAAATCAAGGTTAATCTCAGACAGGATATCTCTGCTGAAGATGAAAATTTTAAGCATAGCCTCAATTATGTTGGAAGCTTTTTCAGCGATCTTAATCTGATTGCTTGTATGATATTCAGTATACGCTCTCAGCACTTCTCCAACAAGATTGTCTTTGCTTATAAAAATTTCATATAATGTCCGCTTTGATATTCTAAGCGTAGATGCAAGTTGATCCATGGTAGTGGATAAAATCCCTTTTTTCATCATTATTGAAAGAATGGAATTAACCAGATTCTCATAGTCAACATTAGTCATTTCTTCTTTAGTCATACATACGTACAAGTTTGATATGACAAAGTTATAATAAAAAAACCGAAAACTTACAACAGTTTTCGGTTTTTTTATTATTCAAAATATCAGAAAGGTAATTTCAGATGATAATAATGTAAAATGGAACAATATTATGTCTGATCTGCAAATAATCCTTTAGATCGACAGCGATTCTTCCGGCTGTTTGATCCCGAATTTTATGCGTAGATTCTTAAGCATGTCAATTGTCATTGCGTCAAGGTCATACTCCGGCTTCCAGTCCCATTCCTCGCGTGCGCAAGAATCGTCAAGACTGTCGGGCCAAGAATCTGCTATAGCCTGGCGTAATGGATCAAGTTCATATTTCATTTTAAAATCAGGTACATATTCCTTGATTTTTGCAGAAATAATTTCCGGATCAAAGCTCATTGAGGCAATGTTGAAAGAATTGCGGTGTTTCAATCTCGCAGGATCAGCTTCCATTATTTCAATAGCGGCTTTCAGGGCGTCGGGCATATACATCATGTCCATGAAAGTGCCGGGTTTGAGAGGGCACTTGAATTCTTCCCCTTTGACAGCTGAATAGTAGATATCCACTGCATAGTCCGTTGTGCCGCCACCCGGAGGAGCCACATAAGAGATCAAGCCCGGGAATCTAACAGAACGTGTGTCGACACCGAAACGATGCCAATAATAGTCTGAAAGAAGTTCGCCTGATACTTTTGTCACTCCATACATTGTCTCAGGTCTTTGGATTGTGTCCTGAGGCGTTTTGACATGAGGGGTCGTAGGGCCAAAAGATCCGATAGAACTTGGAGTGAATACGGCACACCCTTTTTCACGTGCCACCTCCAAAGTGTTGTAAAGGCCTCCGAGTCCTATTTTCCACGCGAGCTGAGGTTTTGCTTCAGCCACTGCGCTCAAAAGCGCAGCAAGATTGTAGATTGTATCTACGTTATACTTGTCGACTGCTTCCGCGATCTGTGCCGGGTTTGTAATGTCGACAAGATGAGACGGACCGCTTTCAAGAAGCGCCCCTTTAGGCTCTGCACCGGCAATATAGCCAGCCACTACATTGCCATTGGGATAGAGCGATCTGAGTTTCATTGTCAGTTCCGAACCGATCTGTCCGGTGGCTCCGATAATAAGGATATTCTTCATTTCCTTTCGATGATTAAGGTGAGTTCTGTCTAAGTTATTCTGGATATTTAGAAGAGAGATTATTTAAAATTTTGTGCAAAGATAATACGTTGTAATCAAAAAATTGTTAACTTTGGCTAAAATTTTTTCAAGTCAATTCTTATTGGCATTTTTAATTGATATTAATGTGCCAATAAGACAACGAATTAAACTTAAATCTTAACTATCATGTACGGAAATTTCCAGTCACATCTCGCCAAAGAACTGCAAGATATCAAAGATGCAGGCCTTTACAAAAATGAGCGAATTATCGTAACTCCTCAAAGCGCTGAAATAGAGGTGAAAAATACAGAAGGAGACGTCTTGAATTTTTGCGCGAACAATTATCTTGGTCTCGCTGACAACAGCCGTCTGATTGAGGCAGCTAAAAAAGCGATGGATGAAAGAGGATATGGCATGTCGTCTGTCCGTTTCATTTGCGGAACCCAGGATCTTCATAAGGAGCTTGAGGCAGCTATCAGTGATTATTTCAAGACAGAGGATACGATTCTTTATGCTGCATGTTTTGATGCGAATGGTGGTCTTTTCGAACCATTGTTTACAGAAGAAGATGCCATCATAAGCGATTCTCTTAACCATGCGTCAATCATCGACGGCGTGCGTTTGTGTAAGGCTAAACGTTTCCGCTACAAAAATGCCGATATGGAAGACCTTGAACGTTGCCTGCAGGAGGCAAAGGATTGCCGTTTCAAGATCATTGCAACCGACGGTGTTTTCTCTATGGATGGCAACGTTGCCCCGATGGACAAGATTTGTGAGCTTGCAGACAAATATGGCGCACTTGTAATGGTAGACGAGAGTCACTCAGCAGGCGTGGTTGGCAAGACAGGACATGGAGTGGCCGAGCAGTTTGATTGCTACGGCAAGATCGATATCTTTACAGGCACACTCGGCAAGGCATTCGGCGGTGCAATGGGTGGATTCACAACCGGTAAAAAAGAGATCATAGATATGCTCCGTCAGCGTTCACGTCCTTATCTTTTCTCAAACTCGGTAGCTCCCTCTATCGTTGGCGCAAGCCTTGAAATGCTCAAGATGCTTAAGGAAAGCAACGCTCTCCATGACAAACTTGTGGATAATGTGAATTATTTCCGCGAGAAAATGCTTGAGGCAGGATTCGATATCAAGCCAACCCAAAGCGCTATCTGCGCAGTGATGCTCTATGATGCAAAACTATCTCAGGATTTTGCAGCCGAAATGCAGAAAGAGGGTATTTTCGTGACAGGATTCTATTATCCGGTTGTTCCGAAGGGTCAGGCTCGTATCCGTGTTCAACTTTCAGCAGCGCATGAACGCGAGCATCTCGACCGCGCTATCGCAGCCTTCATTAAGGTCGGGAAGAAACTTGGTGTGTTGAAATAATTCAAATTGATATCTTTCGCATAAAAAAAACGGATGCAGTTCAAATTTTGAGCTGCATCCATTTTTTATGCTAATGAAGTTGTTTCCGCTTTTTTGCGGAGGTTGAAACAACTTCAATTTAAAAATATCAGTCAACAGCGAGGGGGTCGTGTGTCGGTGTTTTTTTGAAGGAGAAGCATTTGTTGATTATTAGTGCTATAAATCCATCTCCGGTTACGTTGCAAGCCGTGCCGAAGCTATCCATGGCTATATAAAGGGCGATCATAAGAGCCTGATCAGCCTCTGTGAAATTAAGCATGTTGGCAAGAAGACCGAGAGAAGCCATTATGGCACCCCCCGGTACTCCCGGAGCAGCTATTATTGATATGCCGATCATACAGATGAAACCTATGAACATTCCGGAGTCATAGGGAATTGCCTGCATAATCATCAGTGCCACGGCACATGCGACTATTTTCATTGCACTTCCCGACATGTGGATGGTTGCGCACAACGGGATTACAAATCCGGCTGTGTCTTCGCTAACACCCATCTTGACTGCCTGGCGGAGTGTGACGGGAATAGTCGCGGCGGATGATTGGGTGCCGAGTGCAGTGAAATATGCAGGCAGCATGGTGTAGAGCAGTTTAAACGGATTTCTCTTCACTACCAGACCGGCTATGGCATATTGTAGCACAAGAAGGAAAATATGCATTGCAAATATTATCAATATGATTTTTACGAATGCGGCAAGTACGGTTGCAACTTGTCCGGAAACCGTCATATTGAGGAAAATTCCGAATATATAAAGGGGGAGGAGCGGAATTATTACCTTTGTTATTGTCAGTGCGACTATGTCACGGAATTCGTTGAGACATGTTTTCAATGTGTTGCCATGTATGTAGGCGAGAGCGAGACCAAGCATGAATGCTAACACGAGAGCACTCATTACTCCGAAAAGAGCCGGCATCTCAATGGTGAAATAAGGAATCAGGTCATGACCTTCCGCGATTTCTCCAAGAGCGCGGGGGGTAATAAGTTTAGGGAAGAATGTGTCTCCTACAAAGAAGCTCATAAGCCCTGAGAACACAGTAGAGACATATGCGAGAGCCGCTGTGGCAATAAGCATTTTCCCGGCTTTGTTGCCTATGTCGGCGATTGCAGGAGCTACAAACCCTAAAATGATCAGGGGAATTAGAAATCCGAGAAACTGACTGAATATGGCATTGAAAGTTGCGAAAAGACGTCCTAACCAAATAGGGAAGAATTGTCCCGCAAGTATGCCTAATCCAATAGCAATCAAGATTTTTACAAGAAGATTGATTTTGGGGATTTTCATAATATCAGATTTATTAATTAGAAAATATCATATTTAAGAGATTCAATACTTATCAATAAGATTGCGATAGGAGGGTTTTGATTGGAAGCTCTCCAGCCATTTATCTACCTTGTGAAGTAATACAGTATCGTTTTTATTCATAAGCCAAACTTGAAACTGTGTGAAGCTTACCGGATTGTCGTAAGAAAGTCTCGGATATTGAGACTGCATTTTCTTTGCCGTTTTCTCATTGACTACAGCGAGCGGGATTTTTTCTGTGGCGACAAGCATGCACAGATATTCTTCCGACATTTCCGGTTCGTTCTTGACATAAATAGAGTCGCCGATTTCTTTGGAAAGATTTGAGATCCTCATCGCGGCAGGAGAATCCTGTTGGATATGGATTGTCTTCCCTGACAGGTCAAGGGCTGAACGGATTGGAGTCTTGCCTGACGTGTCGGAGAGCTGTATCAGAACCATACGGTCAAGAAATGCGCTTCTTGTGGTCAGGAAGCGTTGCTTCACGGAATTATCTGACGGAAGGGATGCAAGCATATCGTATTTCCCGTTCTCAAGTCTTGAGAGTGCGTCATGAAGATTTATGATAGGCCAGAATTTCAAAGGGGTGGCAGTCTCTTTTTCAAAGGCTTGAAGCATGTCAAGATTTATTCCGCCCAATGTGTCGGAATATAGATAATAGCTTGTAGGTCCGTAAAGGATTGCCACATCTATCGTGTCTCCTGAAGATTTTGTTTGTGTAATCTCCGGGAGTGAGGATATGGATGTGCATCTTTTGGCCATTGTCATTGCTATGAATGCCACAACCAATAGAACCACATATATGATAGTCTGCCCGTATTTAGGTCTGAGAGGTTTCATTTCATGAATGCTGATTGAATCAATTGGCAAAGTCAACCGATAGCCCCATTTCCAATCGTCTTGGATTCATGGGATAATGGGGAAGGAGGAAACTGTCTTTTGAAAACCATCCTTGGTTGACGTGGCTCCATAGCACATAAAACCTTGTGCGGTATAAACGTGCGGTGAAGTATGCATTGCAGAAAGGATAGTTTCCGACCTTGATTTTTTCATCGCCTTGGGTATGAAAGCTCATTGTGGCGGGTTGATAATTGAGAGCCTTATAACTCGTGTAGTAATCGCAGTCTACTCCTATTTGCAATTTGAGCACCCTGAAGGCTGTGAAATTTATAAACAGGTTGCTATAGATTGTGAACTGTGGCAATGGGAGAACATTCTCGTTGGAGCTTTTCTGATAATAGAGGGTATTGTTCCAGTTGAGAATACCCACTTTAAATTTCTGATCAAGTCTTGCAGAGAATATCTGAACGTTTCCTCCATCCTGTTCGGGAAGTGATGATGAGTTGAAGAATACATAATTCTGGATATTTTCCACTCCGGCGCCCAGGGTTGTTCTGGTCCAGGGAATAAGCAATTCTCCGGAAATCTTGTAGGTGCGCGTTTTCCCGAAATCGTTTGACCATGCGAAATGGTTGGAAATATAATTCTGGAGCAGATAAGGCTGCGCCACATTCCTGAATTCGGCATTTGCAGCTATCTTTACGGAATCGCCGAATAGTTTAAACTTGGTGGAAAGCTGACCGTCAAGTTCAAAATCGCCTACCACATCTCCCACGAGCCCGAATCTTGCATTGGCGGCATAACGAAGCAGGGTTCCTTTGTCTTTCTGTAGCCTCCCGCCGACCCAGAGCATGTTTCGTGTAGATGTGTTCGGCACATGTATGCTTGAAGGAACAGGAGTCAATTGCTCAATTTCCGATTCTGTAAGTTCAGGTGTGTAGAAGTATGGGGCTTGCTTATATTTTTGAGTCTGATAGGATATATATGCCGACAATCCGAATTTTGCCCATTTCTGAAATCCTTCGATAAGTTCGATTCCAAATGAGTTGGTCATTTGGGTGAGGTAGGTGTTGTCTCTGGTTTCATTCGGGTCGATATAGAAATTTGTCCAAAAATCTCTTGCCTGCGAAGAATTTGTGTTGATAAAGAAGTGGCGTGTATGCTGGAGATCGAACGAGTAGATAAACCTTGTCATGGGGACATATACTTCGCGGGTAAGGGTGTCGTTCACCTGTTCTGTTTTCCAGAACCCCACTTTGAAGGCATGAGTCATAAACAGTTGGTCGCCGTTTATTCTTGAGTGGGCTGCATTGAGGCGGGTGGGTATACTTTTTGATTCGATCTTATTTACGCCACCTTGCAATTGAGCCGGGTCGGTGATGTATAGGTCGTCTGTTATACCGCCGTTTTCCTTGTTGAGGAAGTTGTAATGATTGTAGAATGCCTGTAGCTCATACCTGTCTCCCATATAGTAGGTCGAAAGGCTGTATGCGAAGTCTTTTGTCGCCTGTGCCTCGTAAGCTCCTTTTGAGTAGATGTAGTCAAGTGTCCCTCCTATGCCTATGCGTCGGTTCACATTGCCGGCGAAATCAACCTGCAGACGGTCCTGATGGGTCAGTTTATTGCCGGCGAAACCGTATGACATGATGGTTGTGGGAACGTAGACGTTGTAGAATTTCTGCTTCCTGAAAGATGGCAACCATGCGTCGAGTGCATCCTTGAAAAAGAAAGTCGCTCTTCTCGGACGGTTAAAATATATCATGTTTATGCCCTCGGCACCAAGGTTTCCTGTGGTGGCGTATGCATCGGTCACCATCGAGGGTATTGCGGTGCGTTGGTAATTATATGTCAACGTGTCGATTGTAGATTCCACATGGTCTCCCAAAGGGAATGTCAGAGTCCAGGCGCTGCCCGGTTTGACAGTGTCTGTAGCAGAAGTTGTAACCTCTTGGGTGTCATTGCCTCTTCTGCTGTCGTTACCTCTACGTGAGGATTGCCCCGGTCTGCTGTTCTGAGAGAATGATGCAGATACTGACAGTAGGGCTATTAATATAAAAATGGTTCGTTTTGCAAACATACCGCGAAGTTAGCAAATAAAAGGATAAAAAAAAAGAGCGGGGTTTCACAATCACGCTCTTCAATAGCATTAAATTCTAATACCATGAATAAAACACAGTGCAAATACAATAATCGTACATAAAATACGGAATAATCTTCGGTTTATTGTATGATAAAAGTGTTTTTTATAATTTTTTTAAGGGAATGTCCAAAATAGATACTGATGAATAAATAATGCCCTTCAATATTAACTTGTATGTTCATTTGTTTGATTATTTTTTGAAAATATAATAAAAGGATAGAAAAATCGTTAATCTTATATCAAGATGAAATTTTTATCATCCTTGCTTTATTCACAGGTATCACTCAAAACCGATAGCATGAAACTCAAATCAGCCATAAATATTAAAGAAATCTCCGGTTTCATCGCAATTTTTGTAACTATCATGCTGACCGGATGTAATGTGACTCAGAAATTTTCAGCACCTGTTTTTAAAAGCAAAACATATGCTAAGGTTTCGGTGTTGAGTGCTTCAGATGAGGTTTTGCCGAAGACTTATGATATGAAAGTTTCTGATTCACTTATAATCCTGTCCGGTCATCTTGATGGTAATTTGTTTCATACTTACGACCGGAAAACCGGTAAATCGATAGGTCATTATGTCAACAGAGGCCAAGGTCCTGATGACATGATAATGGCGGGAATGTTTTATCAAGATGAAAATGGTGTTGTGGTTAAGGATATGGCAACCCAGGCAATCAAACGATTTGACAAAGACTGGAAATGCGTTTCTACCGTACTTGATGATTATGGGAAAATGGAAAAAAACTCACCCAGACGTGTCAGACCTATGCCTGATGGAAAAGTATTCGAGGAGGTTTTTGTTGAATACTCTATGCCATTAGGTATGCAGATAAAGGACGGTGACAGGTATGGAAATGTTTACACTAAATTACCTGTGATTGTAGACAATGCAATGACTGGGAAACCTGAGTATGCAAGAAAGTATCATTTTTCACCTGATGCGAAGAAAATGGTGGCGGTTTCGCCGAAAGGTCTTATAATTGAAATTTTCGATATCGATGATATCGAAATACGTCCCAAAGCCGTTAAATTTTATTATTCTTTCGAATCTAATGAAGTTGTTAGAAAAGAAGGGGAGGATTATGTATTTGATCAAAAGGGATCAAATATATACGGAATTGGTGCAATGGCGTCAACCGACAATCGTATAGTCGCTGTATATAATGGCTCTTATGACATTGATGCCTATACCGATATCACTGTCTGGGATTGGGAAGGAAAGGCACTCAAGCGTTATCATGCGAATAAAATTATTAGTGCTATTGCATTGTCACCGGACAATCCTGACGAAATATATGCATTCGGAAAGGATAAAGAAGGGGAATATGAACTGTTGCTCATCAACTGCCCCGGTCTGCTTGACTGACGGGTTTTCTATAGTGATGTGTTATAATGTGCGTATGATGTGATGTATGGACATCGCTTTACGAGATTGCATTCTATTTGTTATTCTCTTGTCTTAAAAAATCCTTGTTAATTATATATTGTTTTGTGTATGATAAGATTATTTTTTGTGATAGTTGCAGTAATTATTTTTACAGGATGTAAGGATACTCAAGACTTCTCTGCGCCTGTTTTCGAGAGTACAACCGATGCAAAGGTGACTGTATTAAGTGATCCAGACGAAGTTCTTCCATCAGGATTTGGATTAAATGTAACAGACTCTGTTTTAACCTTGACTGGTGAAGTTGATGGTAAATTGTTTCATACATACGATAGGAAAACGGGCAAATCGTTGGGACATTATGTCAATAAAGGTCAAGGACCGGATGATATGATTGTGCCGGGTACATTTTATATAGATAATAATGGTATAACTGTTCAAGACTTATATACGCACGATGTCAAAAAATATGACAAGGATTGGAAATGCATATCTATTGAACATCTCGATTTGGGCAACTTGGATAAATTTTCACCCAGGGTGGTGCGTAGGATGCCTGATGGAAAGATCTTCATGGAAGTATTTGTTGAATTCGAGATGCCATTGGGAATGCGAATAAAAGACGGAGACAGACTTGGAAATGTCTATACTGACTTACCTGTTATTGTAGAGTTTCCGATGACTAAAAAGCCTTATTATGAAAGGAAAGTACATTTTTCTCCTGATGCAAAAAAAATGATAGCCGTTTCGGGGGAAGGTCTTATAATAGAAACTTTTGATATCGATGATATAGAAATCAGTCTTAAAGGCGTCAAATACTATTATCCTTTCGTTTATGATATAGAAATTGAAACAAAAGGAGATACCAGTAGGTTTATTTATAAGAATTTAAATATAAAAGGTTTTGGAGCGATTGCCTCAACCGATAGCCGAATAGTAGCTGTCTATAATGATTCTCGTGATACGGAAGCATTTACCGATATTTCTGTTTGGGATTGGAATGGAAATGCACTCAGAAGATATCATACAGATAAGGAAATTATGGCTATTGCATTGTCACCTGATAATCCGGATGAAATATATGCTCTCGGTTCTGACAAAGGTGGGGAAGTTGAACTGTTGCTCATCAACTGTCCCGGTCTGCTTGATTGACAGATATTTCGATTGAGAATCCGGTTACTTTCCAAAGAAACTTCTATTTAATTGGATTGTTAAAATAGAGGAAGGATGAAACAAAATTTGGATTCAGACGTTTTATATGTTGTAAAACATAATTTAATAACATGGTTTCTTTTTTGAGCCATTAAAACTTATGTATTATGAAACATATAGTATCTAAATTTGTAAGATGGTATTGTGAAGCTGCTTCAAAAGTCTATAATCACGATTAAATCCATCCTTATGTACCCTTCAACAATTTCGGGGCACTTACCTTTGAAATTACCAAAACTTTTGTAACAAAAGAGGGCAATGCGCAACGCATTGCCCTTGGTTTTTATATCAGAAACTTAACTTCAACTTTCGCCTGCGAAAGTTGAATTCCGTAATCACTGATGAGCGGGACGGAGAAGATCGTTGACAGTCTTAACCGGGTTGAATGTGCTGACAGGCACTTCCACAAGAACCGTGTTCCAGTCGCTCATTGCACCGTTCCAAAGACCGGGAAGCTCGAGAGCCTTGATCTCGACACCTTCACGGCTCTTGATCGAGATAAAGCCGGTAGCCTTGTCAACGAAGTCGGGAAGATTGAATTTGTTCCCTTTCCAGTCTTTTGTGCTGACAACAAGATCCACAGGATTGAAATGGGTTGCCTCTTTCAGCATCTTTTGAGCTTCCTTGTTTTTGGGATCAATTTGGGTTGATTCAAGAATCTGAGGACTCACTGTCCCGTCAGGATTGTATGCGAGGAACGGACCACCCCCGGGTTCACCCTCATTTTTCACCATGCCGCACACCCTGAAAGGACGGTTGAGCTTACCGTAGATATAGGCAGCCTTTTCATCTGCGCTCATCCTGTCGCTTCCGTCATTTGTGATGCAGAGCACTTTGTGTAGGAAGTCTAGCATTTCTGCAAGTTCTTCATCAGAGGGAGTCCCCTTTGAAAGAGTCTTGCAATAACCATCAGCCTTTTGTTTTACTCCGACAAGCACACCACCGATAATTTTCTTATATTTAAGAGTATCCTCGCGACGGGTGTCGGGAACAACATTGTCGATGTTCTTGATGAAAATTACATCCGCATCAAGATCGTTGAGATTCTCAATCAATGCGCCGTGACCGCCGGGGCGGAAGAAAAGACCACCGTTCTCGCGATAGGGTGTGCCGTCCATATTGGCTGCGACAGTGTCGGTAGATGGTTTCTGGAGGCTCGTAGAGAGCTCATACTCCACCTCATACTCATGCTCAAGTCTTCCTTTGCTCTCTTCAAATTTCATCATTACAAGAGGAAGATGATCTTCGCTGATAGTGAAATGAACACGCACCTTGCCATCTTTCCCAGAAGCGTATTGAGCGCCTTCAGCGAGATGTTCTTCAATAGCACTGCGGGATGTGCCCGTTACTTTATGGAATTGAAGAAGAGCTTTGGGAAGCTGACCATAGTTCATCCCTTCCTTGGTGATCAGCGCTTTCACGATATCCTTATATCTTTTTGCCTTGATCAAGGAATCAATGCTCAAACCATATAGGGAGAGGCAGACAAAGTTCAATTTTGGAAAAAATGCAAATTTTTCGATTTCGTCAAAAAATTTCTTCATGAAGTCGTTGTCAGGCTTATCGCTTTTGCCATTGATGAAAGCGAAGAGATCTTTGAACATTCTTGAAGCTGCGCCGCTTGCAGGTACCATCTTCAATACCTTGCCACCGGCTTTCAAATATTCTTTCCACATGTTGTCTGCCTGCATTTCCATTTCGGGAGACAGAACAGAAATGCCGTGACCGGGTGTGGCCGGTGCCTCAATTTTGAGATAGGGGAACCCGTCGGCAAGCATTTTGAGCTCTTCTGCGAGTTTCTCTTCAGAGATTCCTTTGGCATTCAGGATCTCGAGGTCTTTTGCATTTAAATCCATACAATTTTATATTTTGGGTTGATAAAATTTTATTGTTTATTGTTTGTAGAAATATTAAAATGAGGTGTGTTTATTTACTCAAAGTGGAGTCGTTTGCCTCAAGCATGCGGCGGCATGCGTCGATTCGGCGTGACAGCATCGGGATCTCTCCTTCAAGATGATGTGCATTCCGTTGAGCCGAAAACAATTGCCAGGTGGCGGCAATCATTTCCTTTTGATCCTCGGGAACAGTTAATGTGCCGGTCTTCCCACCATTAAAAAATGTCACTGTGACTGTCCCCGATACATTTCTGGAGATCAAGTCTCCGATCGAGTCAGCAGCCGATCCATAGAAACATACCGTGTTCAGAGAACTTGTGCGGTAGTTTAAAGCCTGATCATGAGCTACGACCGAGCTCTCCACATTCTCATTGCCGGCATTTACACTTATCTGATTGAAATGCCCCCCGGATAGGGCGGCAATAAGTTCAAAACCTTCGTCTTGTGTGATCCTTGCCACGATTCCTGTTTTTGACAACGGATATCTGGCGCTCCACCCTTTGTAGATGTAATATCCTTCTACAAGACGAGGATTAGACACATGATCAAAATTAACGATCATATTTCCAATTTCATCATGGATTGTCTTTAGTTCATTGTCAGCTGTCTCTATACGTTTCTGATATTTCGAGATGGAATCGTTCAGGCTATAGAGCCAATTTTCCCGTTCCACCTCAGCGTCCGATTTTTTATGACTGTTGCAAGAAACCGTCATAAAAGTTGCAGCGGTCAGTATCGAAATAAATATAGGTCTAAATTTCATAATCTTTGGATGTCTTTTACCCCTTTTACAGTCTTTAATTTTTTAAGAAGTGACGACAACTGGCGCTGGTCGGAAACCGCAACCACAATCGTTCCCTGGAATATGCCATCGTGACTGTCTACAGTCACATTCCTTAGCCGGACACCTGCTTCCTTGGAAATAATGGATGTGATGTTTGCGAGAATGCTTATATCGTCGTTTCCGATGATGCGGAGCGACGCGGGAAGCAGATCACCCTCCTTCCCGCTCCAGTCAGCCTTTATTATACGGTAAGGATATCGTTCACGGATATTTGCGGCATTCGGGCAATCGCATCTGTGAATCTTCACGGTGCCGTCGGCGCTGATAAAACCGAACACCTCGTCTCCATAAATCGGCGCGCAGCATTTTGCAAACTTATAACTCAATCCGTTGATTGTTTTTTCACCAATTTTTAGGACTTCATTATTGCTGCCTTTTTCCTCAGTTCTCTGCAATTGGTATTCTTCCGCAGAAATCCTTGGACCTTCGTTTTTCGAAGCAGTTTCATCCACATAAGTGGAAAGGAATTTTCCGGGATCGATCTTCTCGTCAGCCATATCGGCAAAAAACTCGTTGGCATATTTATATCCGGCTCTTCCGATAAGCTTCATGAGTATAGCCTCATCGATTTCTATCTTGCGGTTTTTGGCACGCCTTTCAAGTATTTCTTTCCCGAGGTCAGCCCTGCGTTGCAATTCCTCATTAAGGCTTTGCTTTATTTTGTTTCTTGCCTTTGTGCTGACAACGATGTTTAGCCAATCAGCTTTCGGGGTCTGATTGTTTGAAGTCAGGATCTCTACGGTATCGCCGTTACAGATGCGGTATGTGATCTTGCGGTTTTGACCATTGACAATCGCACCGGTACAATGTGCCCCGACATTAGTATGTATGAGGAATGCGAAGTCAAGCACTGTAGCTCCCGCCGCCATACGGAAAAGGTCTCCCTTAGGAGTGAACGCAAACACTTCTTTGCCGTAGATGTCCATTTTCATGTCTTTCATGAGTTGCATCGGACCGCTTTCGGCTGTTTCCAGAATGTCGCGGATGTTTGTCATCCATTGGTCGGTGTTGTCGCTTTTGACTCCTTTGTATCTCCAGTGGGCGGCAAGACCTTTTTCGGCAACGAGATCCATTCGCCTGGTGCGGAATTGTACTTCAACCCATTTTGAACCGGGACCCATCACAGTGGCGTGAAGACTTTCATATCCGTTGCTTTTGGGGATTGATATCCAGTCTTTCATACGAGCCGGATTAGCTGTGTACATATCTGCCACAATGGAATATGCAAGCCAGCAATCACTCTTCTCTTTCTCTTTCGGGGTGTCGATAATTACCCTGATGGCGAAAAGATCGTAGATGCCCTGAAGGTCGACCTTCTGTTTCTTCATCTTGTTCCAGATAGAAGAAATGGATTTGGTCCTTCCTTTAATTTCAAATTTTAGCCCTGCGGCTTCAAGTTTTTCCTTGACAGGGTCTATAAAAGATTTAATATAGGCGTCTCGGCTTCTTTTTGTTTCGTTAAGTTTGTGCGCTATCTGTGTGAATATTTCCCGATTTGTATATTTCAAGGAGAGATCTTCGAGTTCACCTTTGATCTTGTAAAGTCCCAGACGATGGGCGAGCTGGGCGTAAAGACAATTCGCCTCGAAAGCGACATTCCTTACCCATTCTTCATCGGGGTGATGGTTGATGGAGCGCATCAATACAAGATTTCGCACAATCATGATGATGATTACGCGAATGTCGTCTGCGAGAGAGAGCATCAATCCACGGAAATTATCTTGATGAACGGCATTGTTTTTGCTTGAAAATTTGTCGACAGAAGCCAGACCTGTGAGCAGACCCGCTACATCTTCCCCCCATTCTTTGCGAATCTCGAGTATGTCGGTTTGTCCACATGTCAGCATCGGGTATAACCCTATGGCAAGAAGAATGTTATGGTCCGGTTCGATAGCCTGTGCGAAAAGGATTGCCCATTTCAAGGTCATTATTGATGTGGGTAATCCTTTTGAATCGTGTGGATGAGAAGATTTACGCATGGCTGTCCGCATCATCTGTCTGAATCTCTTGATTTCTTCAGATGAAAAACGACTGTGGGTGAATTGCCTCATCTCATTGAGAAGTGAGATCAACTCTCTTTTCTCCGCTATGCTGAGATTATCAGGGATCTTATTTTCCATGCTTTGCGTAAATATTTTGGAAAATTGTTTGTGTAATTATGCAAAAGTATTAAAAAAGGTGCATTCTTGCAAACAAAGGATAGGTAAATAATTCAAGTTTCGCTTGCGAATCTTGATGGCTATGAGGTTAGAATGTTATGGGTTTAAAGATTAATTAATCATTCTTTTGAAATGGTTCCCGATTTCACCACTTGCGGATAAAATTAAAAATCGTGTCGTATGCAGTCTCACGAGGTCTTTCTTGACTTAAAATAAGGTCATGGAGCCCGCTGTCGATAGCACAGACCACTCTTTCCGATCCAAGTTTCATTCCTTGTTTCTGAATCATTTCAGGGTCGAGGACTGCATCTCCGGTCTGAAACACGGGAGTGTAGTTACATCCGTCTATTTTTCGGCTGCTATGCATCACGAGAATAGGCACGGAAATATTCTTGGCATTTCTCATCAATTTGCTTTGAGCGGAATTAATGGCATTCACCCATGACGCCGTGACCGGCGGGGAGTATACCATTTTCCAGTCTGTGTTGTAAGTCCATTCCCCATAATACTCTTTCAAAAGACTATAGGCATACCCGTCGCAATGAGACTGTTTGATTTTTGCGTTTTTGAAGATTTTACCGAAAAAACCTACCACCGGCACAGCCACGTTTCTCATGAAAGATGAATAGTTCCATTCCAGGAAAGGGCTGTCTGTCACAATTCTGTTGACTCCTACTTCTTTTCCACGCATTGCTCCGAAATAAGCCACGGTCAGTCCTCCGGTAGAGTGGCCTCCGAGAGTGATATCGGTGTTTCCGTCTTTTCTGATTTGGGAAAGGGCGGAGTCTATATCCGCGAAATATTCTTTTTGGTCGCGTATGTTGAATGGATATTGCCAGGGTTCACGGCTGCGACCGTATCGGCGAAGGTCTACTGCATAAAAATTATATCCCGAGTCTACAAATCTTTGGCCCATTTCCGATTGGAAAAAATAATCGTTAAACCCGTGTATGTATAGAAATGCCTTTGTCGATTTGTCTTTACATAATTTTCTGATAATAGTGGAACGGCATGGTCCGTCGAATGCCTCACCTTGATTCACATACCGTGCCTCATAGCCTTGGAGAATGTCGGGATGCCAGAGGGTATCAGTAGTGACATATTTGGGACCATCGTATTTTTCTTTCACATTCCATGCTGAGGATGTTGCCGCTAAAAGCAGGATGGCAATAAACAGAGGAAGTTTTCTCATATATCGATTGTTTTGTTGTGTAAAAATAATCAGAGGAGTCGCAATAAATGATGTGACTCCTCTGTGTTAACAATTATTGAGAACAAAAGTTAAAAACGTCGACCGCCGGGACCGCCGGGTCCTCTTCTTCCGGGACCACCCGGAGGGGGACCTGGCATGAACATGTCTTCACCGTTAGGACCTTTGTTTTTCTTCCTTAGAGTGTTGAAATTCCAAGTGAGCCCGAACATGACGTACCTTGTAAGGTCATTAAACTCGCTGTCGACGATTGAAATATCGTTGACGGAACGGCTGATATTCTTTTTCTGACCGAGAAGATCGTAAGCCCTGACTGAGAAAGTGAGGGATTTGTCAGCCAGGAATGAATATGAAATCTGGGCATTCCATAACCATTGTTTGGAGTTGAACCCTTCTGAATAACCTGATGAATTGGAGAAGAACAGATCTGTGGTGAGCTCAAGTCCGAACGGCAGATAAAGAGAAGCATCGCTAAAAAATCCATAAGAGTGTGTCACTCTGTTATTGTTCTGATTGTTGGCAGAAGAGATGGAGTTCGTTGCCTTGCTATAAGAATAATTGGGATTCACACTCATCTGGAAAATGTCGGAAGTGAAAGTCATTCCTGCGGAAGGTGCGAGAGAAAGGTTTGATGCGCGGTTAAATTCTCCGTTGATATAGCCGGGAGACTCCTTGTAGCTTGAATGCATGCGAGCGTTGAATCTCCATTTCCTGTTGGTGAACGGGCGGTTTATCATCGCCATGGCAAAAATATTGAAATTACCGTTTTCATTGCTATAGGTGGTTGTCCTTCCGCCGGTCTCTCTGTCGGTAACGGTTTTGGAAACAACAGAATTCATTGCAAACGATGCATTCGCCATCACGAATATAGCTTGTTGGGAAGACATTCTGAAATCGTTGAAATGAAATCCTACGTTCTGTGTGAACGTCGGTTTCAGATCTGGGTTACCGATGATGATATTTAGTGGGTTGGAAACGTCGGCAACAGGTTGGAGCTGGCTCATTGAGGGCTGGGATGTCCTTGCACGGTAAGTGGCACGGATTGAAGAACGTTCCCCGAATTTATATCTCAAGTTGGCGTAAGGAGAAACATTCCATACCCATCTTTCCGGAATATTTCGTGCAGAATTGATGAGGTCCTCGCTTTTTGAACTTGAAGGTGAGAAAAGAACGCCTGCATCGAGGTTTAAACTTTTTGACACCTTTTTATATCCTAACTGCAGTTCCTGGGTGAAGAACTTGTTGCGGAAACTGTTGCTTAGGTTTTCATCGAAAACAGCCCCTTCGGGCACACTTGAAAGCTGCGGAGGAATAAAGCTTGAAGGATCGTCCGGCTCACCAAGATCGTAAGTCAGTTTGTCGGCATTATTCCATTGATATCTGATTCGATATGCAACATTAAGGAAATGTCCGTTCTTTGGATTACCTAACGGCTCAGTCCAGGTGATTCGTCCGTTTACGGAGTTAGACCATGTATGATTATCAATGAATCTGTATAGAAGTTCATCTTCATCATGCAGGAGATAGTAGACAATGTCGCTCCAGGTCGTGGCTTTCTGCCGGGTGTTAGAGAAAGAATATTGTGCCTGAAAACTCAGAGAACGACCTGGACGGTTTGCAAATTTATGATTGAAAATGAAGTTGCCTCCGGTTTCGATGCTGGTCCCTTTGTTTGTCTGGGAGTTTAAATTGCTGTTCACTTTTGAAAGCGCAGCGTCGCCGGCACGCAGCAAAGAGGAGTCATTTCTTGCAGACTCACGGAAGTTGAGGCTAAGACGAGGCCGGAACTCGATAGTGTTGTTGGGGTCAATATTCCATTGGATCCTGAAATCAGAGTTAAGGTTATGACCTTTGTCTCGGGTTCTTGACCCTGCATCCTGATAGCTTGTGGAGTCGGGGAATGTATATTCCGTAGCGGTTTTACTTGTTGATTTCCTGTCGGTATGGGAATAAAGAACGTTACCGCCCACTCTGAAAATCTCTTCTTTACCAACGTTGAAGTTAAGTCCGAGACGTTGAGCTACAGTTATACCTCCGTTCCCTCCGAAAGAACTGAACCTTCCCATACCTCTGTCGGAGAAGCCTCTTTCATTGATATTGTTGAGGCCTCCAAGGAGGGTGATCTGATTTCCGTTTCTGAAATTATTCACAATGAAACTGCCTTGATAGCGATCATCTGTGCCGTAACCACCGCTGACGTTTCCAAACCAGCCATTGTTCATCTCTTTTTTCACAGTAAGATTGATGACGGTTTCCTCTTCGCCGTCGTCAACTCCGGTAAGACGAGCCAGATCACTCTTGCGGTCAACCACCTGTACCTTGTCTACCATGTTTGATGGCAGGTTCTTGGTCGCCATCTGAGGATCATCCCCGAAAAATTCTTTTCCGTTGACAAGAATTTTAGTAACGCTCTTACCATTGGAAGTAATCGCGCCGTCAGAGCCGATTTCAACTCCTGGGAGCTTTTTCAAAAGATCGTTGACGGTAGCGTTTTGAGAAGTGTGGTATGAGTCGGCATTGAATTCGATGGTGTCTTGCTTTGCGACCACGGCAGCCCTTACAGCGGTTATAACCGCTTCTTTAAGTGTGATTGCATTTTCAAGAAGTGTGATTTTGCCTAAATCGATTTTTTCATCTTCTTTCTTGATTTCGATGTGGCGGCTGACATCTTCCATGCCTGTCATTTGGGCGATAAGCACGTATTTGCCGGGGTTAAGACCTTTGAAAGAGAAATCACCACTGTCGCCAGCGATTTGATAACCTTTCCTGACGGTGTCAGGAAGAGAAACTATTTGCACTGCAGTGCCGGGTAGAGGTTCACCATCTGCGTCTGCGATTCGTCCGGTTATGTCAGCAGCCCATGCTGAGGCACCGATCAAAGAAATGCATACAAACGGCATTAGCCGCAATTTTTTCATTTTTAATTCTAAATTTTAGGAATTTTGGTGGAAGAATATATAAGAATACCTCACACTAAAAAACCGAGGGTTCAAATTCAGTAGATTGCCTATAGCACTATTATGACGAATATTTGTAAAAAAGGTTTAAAAAGAGAAACTCTGAAATGGTGAATGGTTATTTTTAAGTATTGACGAAAAGATGATGATTCCTTAATTTTGCGATAACTAAAATACAGAATTGGCGAGATTCATTACATTTAAAATCCATTATATGGCTAAATTTGTAAAGTGTTTGAAATCTTAATCAAATCATATAATACATACACATGAAACGAATTGTTTTTCTTGACTATGTGAGGGTGTTTGCCTGTTTTCTCGTGATGCTTGTGCATGCATCCGAGAATTTTTACGGCGCTCCCGGATCTACAGACATGGCTGGTCCGCAGTCATTGTTGCTTTCTGAGTCAGACAGGTTATGGGTCTCCATCTATGATGGTTTTTCCCGAATGTCTGTACCGTTGTTTATGATTGTGTCGGCATTCCTTCTTGTCCCAATGAGGGAAGGACAGACTGCAGTTCAATTTTATCGTAGGAGGGCAAAGCGCATATTGCCACCGTTTTTCATTTTTATAATTCTCTACAGCACTGTTCCGATGCTGTGGGGTCAGATAGACGACGCCACTTCGATGCATGATCTTTCGCGAGGGTTGCTCAATTTTCCGACTCTTGCTGGTCATCTGTGGTTTATGTATCCTTTGATCGGTCTGTATCTGTTTATTCCGATGATTTCACCGTGGCTTGTAAAAGTATCGGCAAAAGAGGAGCGGATATTTCTATGGCTGTTTGCATTGTCTACCTGTATGCCTTATCTGAACCGTTGGTGCGGTGAATTATGGGGACAATGTTTCTGGAATGAGTTCCATACGTTGTGGTATTTCTCAGGTTATCTCGGCTACCTGGTTCTTGCTCATTACATCAGGGTGCATCTTGACTGGAGTCGCAACAAGCGTTTGGCTATTGGAAGTGTCATGACTGTGGTCGGAGCTGTCTGGACCATCCTGTCGTTCTATATTCAGGCGGTGCCGGGAGTGCTTCATGAGACTCCGGTTCTTGAGATAGGGTGGTCGTTCTGCACAATCAACTGTCTTATGCTTACAACCGGGGCTTTCCTGATTTTCACATGCATTCAGAAAGCGAAGACACCAAGGGTTATTCTTCAGTTGTCGGATCTCAGCTATGGAATGTATTTGATCCATATCTTCTGGCTCGGAATGTGGACAACAATATTGAAGGGACAGATGGGGATGCCTTCTGTTACGGCGATTCCTGCGATCGCTGTCTGCACGTTCATGAGTTGCTGGGCTTCATGTCTTGTCATATCCTGGCTTCCCGGCGGTAAATGGGTGGTAGGCACATCCTCATCCCTCCCGTTCGCAAACCGCACATCGATGCGGTCAGCATGAAAGAATCGATTGTAAATCAAAATAAACAAACCGCGGCAGGGTTGATTCCCTTGTCGCGGTTTGTCTATTTGTTTAATTTGAGGCTATAGTCTAAATTGTCTTTAACGCCATCCCATGAACATCTTCACCACTTCAGGATCATGATGATCGAAGAAGAGGCTTTTGCCCGTATCGAGTTTGGCGATTTTTGCCATATCTTCATCACTGAGAGTGAAATCAAGAATGTCGAGGTTCTGTTCCATACGTTCAACATGCACAGACTTTGGTATGATGATAACTCCTCTCTGAAGTAACCAGCGAAGGGCGACCTGGGCTACAGATTTACCGTATTTTTTCCCGATCTCTTCAAGAACAGGATTTGTGAAGAAGTTGTTGCGGCCTTCAGCCAATGGTCCCCAAGCCATGATATGGCAACCATATTCCTCCATATATTTCTGAGCTACGATTTGCTGATCAAAAACATGAGTTTCAACCTGGTTTACCATCGGAGGTATCTCCACATTGCTTGCAATATCAATAAGATGGTCTGGATAAAAGTTGCTGACGCCTATGGCACGTAGTTTTCCCTCTTTGTAAGCTTCTTCGAGAGCCCGGTAAGCGCCATATCGGTCACAGAAAGGTTGATGAAGAAGCATCAGATCCAAGTAGTCTGTTCCGAGTTTGCGCAGACTTTCGTCGATTAATCTTTGGCTTTCTCATAGCCATAGTTGGAAATCCATATTTTTGAAACGAGGAAGAGTTCGTTACGTGGAATTCCACTCTTGGCGACAGCCGCACCGACACCTTCCTCATTGTGGTAAGCCTGTGCTGTATCTATCATCCGATATCCGACTTTCAATGCATCGCTGACGCATCTTTCGCATTCAGCGGGATCCACCTGATAAACTCCGTAACCTATCATCGGCATAATGACGCCGTTTCTTAAACTTACAGTTTTCATATTGTATTGTTTTATAATCTTGGATTTTTTTACTTAGTTGTCCTAATTGTTTAACTTATTTGTTACAAGGGAATAAACAAATTACAAATGATTTGTTTAACAAATAGCGTTAATAGTTCACAACGTTACGCAATCAAACGATATTGTTGTTTTACTGCCTCCTGTATATATAACAATCTGCTATAATCAAAAATGCAACCAATATTACGGTAAAAAACACCAAAAACTCCTTAAATCCCCAATTTTAACATTAATGTCAAAAATCTACCTGCCAAATCCTCTCAATTCCTTCAGCAAATAAATTTAAATAAATTTCTTAAGTACATGACAAAAATTTGAAAACATCGAATTTTGGGGTGTAAGTCGGATGCATGAGAATGGTTGCAATCTCCTCCAAGCCATACTTAATAAGCGACATCGCCTTTCTTCCATGTTTCAGGATTCAATAACTTATGTGGATGCCAATTATAGGGTGTTGATTAGATTAGAGATTGCGTATAGCGGACATATTTCCACTTGTCGTATTGCATCTGAAGCTTCCCGGTCAACGTATTCAAATCGATTGAAATTCTCAAGAGAACATCTTATGGCGGATGAGAGAGCTTTCTCCCGCATGAAAATCCAAAGACTTTTCATTCCTCCTTTCATTCCCGATTTAACCTCGACAGGTATAACTCCTCCTCTTGCTTCAATATAGTCGACTTCAGCCTGAGAATTTTTGGCAAGACGTACCCAATAATATAATTCATGTCGGAGATTCGGCGTCTTGTATCTTAACATCTCAAGACCTGCAACCATTTCTGCTATTGGTCCCT